>JAFXOI010000039.1 GCA_017528825.1 Elusimicrobiaceae bacterium
GGGGTGTATTTAGTGTGCGGAGAGGGAACCGGCGGCAACAGTTGTTCAGACAATCCAAATCAAGAAAAATGCTGTAATACGGCGGCTCCGGTTTGTCAATATTGGAATAAATCTTCTTCAAAGTGCTACACAAAGTCCTGTGAATCGGGTGTACGACATTTAGATACGAGTACTTGTCAATGTGTTTGTGACAAAACTCAAGAAGATTGTGGATACAAGGAAGGTTGGTCTGTGGGGGGGTTAGGTAGTGACTGTACGTGTAATTGTGGTACCTGTGTAGATACCTACAATGGCCGGGAGCCCAGAGCAGGGGATCTTTGTTATGCGAAATATCATGATGGAAATGGAAACTTCTTTTATAGAATGGGGGTCGTAACTGGGGATCCGACGTGTAATAATTGCGTGCGCAATATTACTTGTGAATTCGCTGCTTTTGAATGGAAGCAGACCAGTGGCCCTCGTTATTATTGGAAAGCGGCGGCAGATGAGCAGGTGGCTCAGTCGCATTCTTCTTGCAGAAGTGAAAGTGATTTAAATAAGCAACTATTTCGTGAGTATCCCACCGTTCACAATTCACAGTCAGCAGCATGTAAAGATGCTGTAGGGAAGCCATCTCAGGGCGGTATAAGTAGTGAAACCTGTTGGGAAGTGTATACCTACACATGCCAACGCTCTGCTACTTCATCAACACCATGGACGCAATTTGAGTATGGATATCCGCCGTGTTATCCAAACTGTTAGTATAAAAGAGAGTCAAATCATTTTACACCCCCGGGTACTCCCGGGGGTGTTTTGCAAAAAAGATATACGTTCCTAGACGGTTTTGCTATAATAAAAATAGCGTATGTCTATTTTTTCCAAACTATTCAAACTATTTATTACGGTTGTTTTAATGCCGCTTATTCCCATGGTTTTACTATTGGGATATTACCAGAGCCGGCAGAAGACTACCATCTTGGAAAACCACTATAATTTGGCGGAAATTGTTTCTTCCGAATTGCCTCATTATGTAACAGAGTTGGACGGACATTTAGATTTTATACCTGACTTGGCGGTGGCCTTACCGCAACAAACTGCGGTCACACAATTACTTGCCCAGGCTATGGAAAAAGACCCGCAATGGTTGTTTTTGGCAGTATTTACGCCGGAAGGGACTGAACTGACGGGTCTAGTCCGCGGTGAAAACACAAAGCCTCAATCTTCAACGGATTTAGCCCCGGCCCACGACCAAGATTTTCGTTTGCAAGCCCGTTTAACTGACGTGGATGGCAATATTCCTTCTTTGGAATTTGTGTATCCGTTGTCAAAGGGATATTGGCTGTACGGAAGGCAAACCCTGCCGGATTTATTAGACCGATTAGCCCAAATGCGTATTGGCCCGACCGGACAAATTTATTTGGCTACCAAGGAAGGAAAATTATTGACAGCACCTTATCAGGATAATCCGGAAATAGCACCTTTGCAGTTGCAACAACAATTTCAGGCTAAAACTCCGTTAATTTTTAAGCTCAAAGGAAAAGAAGGCAAATTTGTGGGGGCGGTTTCGTCCGAGC
The DNA here is from genome assembly GCA_017528825.1 of Elusimicrobiaceae bacterium. NCBI lineage: Bacteria > Pseudomonadati > Elusimicrobiota > Elusimicrobia > Elusimicrobiales > Elusimicrobiaceae > Elusimicrobiaceae bacterium. Next base: position 1,554 of record JAFXOI010000039.1, read on the forward strand.
CGCGTTTGGGTATATACACCGTTGTGTTGCAACCTAGGTCAGAGGCCTTTCGCAGTTTATATTTTTCCTACTTGGTGCTGATTTTATTTGTGTTGACAATTGCTATGTTGTCTTACTTTGGGGCATTGGCATTTTCGCGCAGTTTGGGAGAACCTATCGCACAACTTATTCAAGGAGCGCAAGCCGTTAGCCGCGGAGATTTGGACCACCGGGTGCGAGAAGACGTGGGGTGGGGGGAATTTCAAGAGTTGATAGCATCTTTTAATAAGATGACAGCTGATTTGAAAGATTATCAGGCCTTGCAACTTAAAAATCAGGTTAGCGAAATGAAGGAACAAGTGTTCCGTGCCGTGGCGCATGATTTACGCGCACCGCTAGTGGGGTTGCAAGGGTATATTTATTTGCTTTCCAGCGGTCAGGTTAGTGAACAGGAACAGCGGGAATATCTGTCTCGCATGATGGAGGCGGCGCAAAACTTATCTTCTTTGCTCGAAGATGTGCTGGCTGTTTCGCGGGTGGAGGCCGGAGTTGCTTTGCCTAAGCGGCAAACGATAGAAGTGGAACCTTTATTGCAAAGTGTTCTGCACGCGCAGTTACCCTCGGCCCAAAACAAGAACTTGGAAGTAAGTTGCGAGGTGCCCGCCGCCCTTACGGTCTATGCAGACCTCAAATTATTACGGCGCATTATTAGCAATTTATTGTCTAATGCCATTAAATTTACCGAGCACGGTTTTATCAAAATAAAAGCTTGGCAAGAGGACAACAATGTCTATATTTCGTTGCAAGACAGCGGGATTGGAATGACGGAAGAACAATGTCAAACAATTTTTGATAAATATCACCAAGTAAATGCCCGCACAGAAGGGTATGGACTGGGATTATTTATCAGCCGCCAGCTGGCTCAGGCCCATGGGGGAGATTTGACTGTTCAATCGGTATTGAACCAAGGAAGTACCTTTATGCTACGGTTGCCGCAGGAGGGAAAATGATTGTTTTTTGGCGATTATTATTAGCTTATTATTTATGTACGGTATTGTTTTATAACCGTCGTTTCTTTACGTGGCGGGGGAAAAATCCCATTTGTGCCTATTTATTGCAGGGGCTTATATTTGGGGCAATGGCTGCGCTGTTGTGTGCTCCGTATTTGGAAATGGATTGGCGTTTGGCGGAAAATTGGCTTTTGCCCGGCTGGAGCGCAGTAGCTATATTAACCGGCGTATATGTAATCATCAACCGCTTGTTGGTGCGCCGTGCTCAGCAAACAAAAGGATACACGGGTACATTTGTCATGCATGAAGTGGCGATGTGGGCCGCTGTTTTGGCGTGCTCTCCTTCGCTTACGCTCTATTACACCGGTAACTGGATGTCAGAACCGCTGACGGTATCTTGTGTGGCACTGCTCATAGTGACTAAAGTATTTAGCATCTTTATTTACCGCATGGAACAGGATTTATATGGGCGCGAATTCCCTACGATAGACGAAAGTTTTGTTACCATGTTGATGCGGATGATTTTCTTTTTGATGGCGCTGTTGCCGGGGTGGCGGTGGCTGGTGTGGATGCTTATTTGGGGATGGGCCTGTTGGGTGGCGCGTAAAAACCGTTTAATGGATTTGTCTAATTTTGCGTTTTATTTCAGTATATTGGGTACGGTGGCAGTTGGGTTTTTAGTACGCTGTAGCTGGTATTGGTGAGATATGACCCCGATAGAAAATATCAAATTTGCTTGTTTGGATACCGAAACCACCGGTTTATGTGCCGCGGCCGGCGGTAAAATTTGCGAGATTGCCGTATCGGTCAGCCAAAACGGTCAGAAATTGGAAGAATTTTCTACCTTGCTTAATCCGCAAATGCCTATGCATCCGGACGTGATTGCTATTCACGGTATTACTAATGAAATGGTGGCAGGTGCTCCTGTTTTTGCAGATATCGTTCCGCAACTACTGGGGCTGTTAGAGGGTTGCGTTTTGGTGGCACATAATGCAGATTTTGATTTAGGTTTTTTGCGGCAGGAAATGCAAAATTGTGGACTGCGCTTTCCGGAATATCCGGTACTGGATACCTTGAAATTAGCGCGCAAAAACGGGAAATTTGAGCGCAATAAACTGGGGGTTATTGCCCAAACCTTGGGTATTTCTGCCGACGGAGCACACCGTGCCATGGCCGATGTGCGCATGACGGAAAAGATTTTGTATTGTTTTTTGCAAGATTTTATGAAAGAGGGCGTGAGAACTTGGGAGGAACTGGCTCAGTACCAGTTTAAGCGCCATGAAGCGGTGGTGCTTGGTTCCACGGTCTTTTCGTCAAAGAAGTAACTTTTCTATAATATATAAAAGGAAATTTGGATACCGCACAACGGTAAAAAGGAGATATTTATGAAGAAAGTAGTTTTGATTATTCGCGACGGATGGGGAAATGCCAAAGCAGGCAAGTATAATGCTGTCAGCCATGCCAATACTCCCAATATGGATAAGTATTTAGCTCAGTGGCCGCATACGGAAATTGAGGCCTCCGGTGAGCAAGTGGGATTGCCGGCAGGGTATATGGGATCTTCGGAAGTAGGACATTTGAATATGGGCGCAGGGCGCATTGTGGTACAAGAACTCAAACGCTTAAAAGATACTATTGAAGACGGCTCTTTATTTAAGTCCGCTCCGTTCGCTGCCGCGATTGATAATTGCTTGAAAAATAACAAGGCCTTGCATTTAATGGGACTGGTACAAGATGAAGGTGTTCACGCGCACCAAGACCATTTGTTTGCGATTGTTAAATATGCCGCGCAAAAAGGCGTGAAACAAATTTGGGTACATTTCTTTTCAGACGGCCGCGATACACCGCCGAAATCTTCCGTTGGATTTATTCGCCAAACCGAAGACGTGCTTAAAGAATGCGGCGTAGGTAAAATAGCCACCATTCAAGGGCGTTACTATGCCATGGACCGCAGTGAAAACTGGGCCCTGACAGACCAAGCCTACAATTTAATTGTACACGCCCAAGGCGCACACGCCGCCACCGCTGAAGAAGCGGTGAAAACCGATTATGAAACCTTGAAAACCCCGGACGGCGGCCCCATGGTGGATGAATATATCCCGCCGACCGTATTGGGCGATTATAAAGGAATGACCGAAGGCGACAGCGTGATTTTCTTTAATTTCCGCCAAGACCGCGCTATTCAACTGACGAAAGCCTTTATTGATGAGGCTTATGCCGGACATATTAACCGCGTGCCGTGCGTATATTGCGGGCTGACAAAATACTATGATTCCTTCCCGTACAATGCGCTGCCTTCCATGACAGATGGCGGCGGTATGGACCATTTGCTCGGACAAGTGATTTCTGATGCCGGACTGAAACAATTGCGCCTAGCCGAAACGCAAAAATTCAAACACGTTACTTCGTTCTTTAACGGGAAACAAATTCAGCCGTATCCCGGCGAGGACCGCATTGAAATCAAAGGACGTTTTGATCCGGCTACTTTTGCCGAGCATCCGGAAATGGAAGCCTACCGCGTAGCCGAAGAAGCCGTCAAACAAATTGATAGCGAAAAGTATGATTTTATCGTTATCAATTTTGCCAATGGCGATATGGTGGGGCACACCGGCAATTTTAATTCTGTGGTCAAAGCCATTGGAGTGGTGGACGAGTGCGTCGGACAAGTGACGGAAAAAGCCTTGTCTAAAGGATATGCGGTGATGATTACTGCCGACCATGGAAACGCCGAAGAAATGTGGGACGAAAAAATCAATATGCCCAAAACCGCGCACACTACCAATTTGGTAGATTTTGTGTATATTAACCCGGATGAGGCGCATGCCAAAATGGCCGCCACCGGCAATTTGGGTGATATCGCGGTAACGGTATTAGACGTCATGGGGCTTGAAAAACCCGTTGATATGACTGCCAAGAGTCTGATTGAGAAATAGAAATTATAAGTATAAAAATCCCCGTTTCGTATATTGCGAAACGGGGATTAAAATTTTAACAAATTTTACATCTCATAAAATTTATCGTAAGCAGAACTCTTAATTGGTTCTGTGTTAGAAAACATTTTGCAGAAGCCTTTGTTAATCCCGTCACTATCATTGTGTGCTAAGCAAAGAAGTTGTTTACTGTATTTCTTGTCTATTCCTGTATACACGGGATCATTGAGAAATGCAAATCCAGAACCTGCATAAGGACCTTTTGAGAAACGACCTAGTATCCAGTAACCTCTATACTGGTCACAGTATATTCCCACGCTAAAGTTGTCATTTCCTCTACCATTTATTCTGCCATACCCATCCCAAAATACGATGGTGGAATTATTGAGTTCTGTTGGTAGAGCTCCATCTAAACTGGTATCAATTGCAGCAAAAGAAGTAGCACAAGTTGCGTTGTCGTCATAATATATCTGATGTTCTTCCCCAATTCTTCTTGTGAGAAGTTGCAGATTAGCGGCTTTGCTTTTCCATATTGCTTTCTCATACTGTGGTAGGGCAATGGCTGATAAAAGGCCAATGATAAGAACGACTACTAATAATTCTATTAGCGTGAAGGCCTGTTTGTTGTGTTTCATAATTTTCTCCTTTCTGTTACGAAACCCAACAAAAACGGCTGCATTGTTTGCGTGCTTATCACAGTCCACAAATAAAACAGCCGTAGTTTATTATTTTTTCAAATAATAAACATTCGGCACAAAACAGCGGGTTTCGAAGGCCCGCTATTTTGTACCTCAAACAGGCTGTTCTTGGCGTGATAAGCCCCCTTGCGGGTACTCCGTTTCTGCAACGGTTCCAAAAACAGATTCAAATTTTAACTACATTCCTAGTATAACAAATTTTGTATCTTACTTTTTATATAATACCTGTATGGAAACCTATCTTAAAGTAAAAGTACACGCGGATGAAAAGAAGGAAAAATTAGTCCAAAAATCTGCCGATACTTTCGAAATCTGGGTCAAAGCCCCTGCCGAGCGCGGACAAGCCAATGCCGCGGTGCGCAGCGCGTTAGCGGCGCATTTGGGCCTGCCGGAAAATAAGCTGTCTCTTATCAAGGGCGCCACTTCGCCCGCCAAAATTTTCCTACTGCGCAAATAAGTTGCATCGTAACCCCCAAAATTTGTTATAATATCTACAAGGAAAGAATCGCCCGGGCCGCAGGTGAGTTAGTGCCCAAAAGAGATTCAATAAAACCCACGCGAGGCGCAGTAAGGCCTTGTGAGGTTTTTTGTCTGAAAAATCAGAGAAGAAAAAAGTATAAAACTATGAGAACCTACGAAACAGTAACTATTGTAAAACCGCAACTTTCCGACACGGAAGTAGCGACTTTCGTGACCAATGCTAAAGAATTGGTCGCCAAACATGGTGGCGAAGTCACCAGTGAAGAAAAATTGGGCAGAAGAAAATTTACCCACGAAGTAAATCACGTGCGGGATGGCTTCTACCTCTATTTGAAATTTAAAGCCCAGCCGGAATTTGTAAAGGTATGGGAAGACACCATGAAACTCAACGAACAAGTGTTGCGCTCCATGGTCATGTTGGCTACTGAAGTCAAAGCCAAACCGGCCGCGGTGGCCAAATAAGGCGTGTGTATGGCAGGCCAAATTAAATTACCGGAACAGAACCAAGTCTTAGTGGCGGGCCGCTTAACGCGGGACCCCAATGTAGCCTTTACCCAAAAAGGGCAGGCTGTGTGCCGCTTTGACGTGGCTGTTAACCGCCGTTATTTAGACCAAGCCAGCAATGAATGGAAAGATGATACCGTGTATGTGCCCGTGGTAGTATGGGGCCAAGCTGCCGAACGTGCCAAGGACCGCTTGAAAAAGGGGACTCCGGTGTACGTAGAAGGCCGCTTGACAACCAGCGAATATACCGATAAAGCCACCGGTCAAACACGCCGTTCTTTGCAAATTACCTGCCGTCGGTTGCAAATTTTGGAAAGCAACTTTGCCGGCGGTGCGTCTGACTATGCCGCTCAACCGGCTGCCAAAGACGATGTACCTTCCGTAGATGTGGATCAACCCGTCATGGAAGATGATGTGCCATTTTAAATTTAACAAATAAGAGGGAAGTAAAAATGTCCGAAGAAATTAAAACTACAGAAACTACCGCCGCTGCTCCGGCCGCGGCTGCCAGACCGGAAAGACCGGCCCGTCCGTTTGCTAAAAAACGCTTTGAAAGCCGCCGCAAAGTATGCAAAGTTTGCGCGGAAAAAATTGACAACATTGATTACAAAAATTTCCAATTCGTCAAATCTTTCACCATGGACAGCGGGAAAATTCTCTCCCGCCGCATTACCGGCACCTGTGCCAAGCATCAACGCCAAATTACCAAAGCTATTAAACGTGACCGCAATTTGGCTATCTTGCCGTATTCGTTGCCGAAGAAATAAGTGTTTAGGGAGAATTTGAAATGAAAGTTATTTTAAGAGAAAACGTAAAAAATTTAGGCATGGCCGGTGATATTGTAGAAGTAAAAACCGGTTACGCTCGTAATTTCTTGTTGCCGCAAGGTATGGCCGAAGTAGCCACCGAAGGCACTATTAAAAATTGGCAATTAGGCGCAGAACGCCGTGCCAAAAAAATCGAAGCCGAACTCAAAGAAGCCCGTGCCATTGCTGAAAAATTGGAAGGCGTCGTGTTGCCTTTTACTAAAACTGTCAACAGCGACGGTGTAGTATTCGGTTCCGTTAACAAAGCCGATATTTACAAAGCCTTGATTGCTTTAGGGCATAAAATTGCCAAAGACAGCATTGAGCTGAATATGCCGGTAAAGGCTTTGGGCGAAACGGAAGTGGGTATCTATTTGAAACCGACCGTTACTGCCAAAATTAAAGTGAAAATTGAAGCTTTAACTGAAGTGGAAACGAAAATCCCCGATGCTAAAGCTGAAACGGCTCAAGCCAAATAATAGTTAATTAATTCACGCAAGGTGTCAGGTCGTGACACCGGTAGGGCCGAGAGGTTCTCTGATTTATCCCGCACGAGTTATGCTTGTGCGGGATTTTTGTAGGTAAAGTACTCCTTACTAACCAGCCTGTGAAACTCCTACAAAATGCTTTCATAAATGGCGGAGTAGGGAGGTTGAGTATTTAGTTTTTGAAACGCTTTGTTTTCGTTAGTATGATTTGATTTTGAATTATAAAATTTGATACTCTTATAGTATGATTGAGATTGAAACAGAAGGCAATTCCATCGTCTGTATTTTAAAAGGTGTCTTAGACGACACCCAATCCATTAACATTCCGGTTGCTGGAGTGAGTAATAGAAAAATACAGCTCATTGGAAAAGATATTACATCTTGGACAACGGATTTTGTAGTTAAACTTTTTAACGTACTACGCTCGGTTCCTAGAGAGAACATTACTTATTCACACTTGCCGGAAGGGATGGAACAGCTCCTTCGCTTGGCGTTTCAAGTTCCCACTAAGCAAGAGGATGCCGCCCCTGCAAAAGAGCCCTTCTTAGAGCGTGTAGGTCAATGGGGCATTAACTTTTTTGCTTGCATTTGCAAAGGCTTGTCTTTTATCCATGAATGCTTAAACTCTTGGATAAGACAGCTGACAGGAAACGCCGTTTACCGCAGCAAAGACTTTTGGTTGATTCTATCCGATTGCGGACCTAAATCTATTTTAATTGTGTCGCTAATTAGTTTTATGGTGGGGCTTATTTTGGCCTTTGTAGGTTCCATACAACTCAAAACTTTTGGTGCGCAAATTTATGTGGCCAGTTTGGTCACGATTGGAATGACGCGTATTATGGGTGCGGTGATGACGGGTATTATCATGGCAGGTCGCACCGGAGCCTCCTATGCTGCTACCATCGGAACTATGCAGGTAAATGAGGAATTGGATGCCTTACAAACCATGGGGATTTCTTGTAAGGACTTTTTAGTATTGCCGCGTATTAATGCCCTCCTTCTTTCCATGCCTATTTTGGTTTTGCTGGCTGATTTCATGGGCATGTTAGGCGGATGCTTTGTATGTGTGGCATTTCTGGGCATTCCGTTTAGTGAATATCTGAAATATACGATTAACTCCTTTTACATAAAACATTTTCTGGTAGGTGTTTTCCACGGAATTGTTTTCGGCTATATAATCGCTTTATGTGGATGTTATTTTGGGGTAAACTGTGGACGCAATGCAGATAGTGTAGGGGCGGCCACTACCCATGCAGTGGTATATTCTATTGTATGGATGATTGTGATGACAGGCGTGCTTACCGTAATCTTTCAAGGATTGGGCATATGATGAAACAAGATCCGATAATCCGCGCGGAACATTTGAGCATTGGTTATGAGAATAAGGTAATCATGAAGGATTTATCGTTTGCCATTCCCAAAGGAGATATTTTTATCATTATGGGTGGCTCCGGATGTGGCAAAAGTACTCTACTGCGTACTCTCACAGGCCTTATTCCCGCTCAAACCGGCCAAATTTGGATACGTAACACTGATTTTACAAATGCCACGCCTAAAGAAAAATTGGATATTTGCAAGCATAGCGGTATTTTATATCAAAGCGGTGCATTGTTTAGTTCCATGACACTAGCTGAAAATGTGGCGCTTCCCTTGCAACAATATACCAATTATACACCGGATAAAATTAGCCAAATTGTAGCGTTTAAGCTGGCTTTAGTAGGGTTAGGCGGGTACGAGGATTACTACCCGTCCGAAATCAGCGGCGGTATGCGCAAACGTGCTGGGCTGGCCCGTGCATTAGCGTTGAATCCTGAAATTGTTTATTTCGACGAACCGTCTGCGGGATTGGACCCGATTAGCTCTAAAAATTTAGATGATTTGATATTGGAAATTAATAAAACATTAGGTACCACTATCATTGTTGTGACGCACGAACTTGCTTCTATTTTTGCGATTGGTAAAAATAGTATTTTCTTAGACAAAACGATTCGGACGATTTCAGCAAAAGGAAATCCAAATGAACTTTTAAAAAATCCGCCTAATCAGCAGGTTTATGAGTTTTTGACAAGAGGAGAAAATTATGAAAAGAGAACCAAATAAAAAAGCAATCGGACTTTTTTTAGTAATCGGTTTTGCTTTATTTTTAGGATTAATCGGACAAACGGTTTTGCACAAAATACACACAGATACAAAAGATTTAGCGGTGATGTATTTTAGCGAATCTTTACAGGGTTTGACCGAAGGCTCTCCTGTTATATTTCAGGGAGTGGAAGTCGGTAAAGTCACGCGTGTAGTATTAGTGACTAATAAAGATGATTTGAACTTTCATGTGGCGGTTTATGCCCGCTTCAAAGAAACGGATGTGATCAGTGAAGGATCTCTTTGGGAAAAATTGTGGAAAAAAGACAAGGAGCTTGATTTTTTGGGTCTGATGATTAAACAGGGGCTTCGAGCGCGGTTGGCTTCCCAAAGTTATTTAACGGGGCAACTGCGGATTGATTTGGTCATGTTACCAGATACGGAAGCTACGATGTTTGATAGCCCTAAAAAGGAGAATATCCCGCAAATTCCGACAGTTTTATCCCAGAAGGAAGAGCTGGTACGTGGGCTCAATAGAATTAAAATTCAGGAAACACTTGAAAAAATTAACACGGTAGCGGAAACATTAGGCAAAGAATTGCCTGTTTTATTGCCCGCTTTGACGAACAGTTCTAAAAATTTAGATCAAACATTATCTCGGATATCTGAAAATACCGAGGAAACCCTTTCTAATCTAAATGAAACATTACATGATGTATCGGATGCGGCTAAATCTACTCGAAATTTGACAGATTATTTAGAACAACATCCCGAATCTCTGATTAAAGGAAAAAAAGGAGAATAATATGAAAATTATAAAAATCATTATTCCTTGTTTATTGCTGGGTGCCTGTATGTTTGGGACGAGCAAAAATTCCAAGTTCTACACCCTGACATCTACTCCTGCCCCAGCTGTTTCTATTGATTATAACGCTTTTGTAGTGGTCAACCGTGTTCAATTGCCAAAATATGTAGATCGGGCGCAGATAGTAACTCAACATAAAGATTCTGCACAGGTTAATATATCGGAATATAATCGTTGGGTGGAAGCCCCTGCAACTTTGGCAACACATGCATTAACAGAAGATTTAAGTGTTCTTCTCCCGGCGGCACAAGTCAAGGAGACCCGGTTCAAAAGGGGCGCAGCCGACTGGACTATTACAGTAGAAATTGTTGAAATGAACGGCGTGCTGGGCCAAAAAGCAGAAATCATAGCTTGGTACACGGTTCAAGATAAAGCCGGAAAAATAAAGACTTATCAAAAATTCAGCAATTCCGTCTCTATCGGTAAAACTTACGATGAGTTAGCGCAAGGTTATAGCCAGCTGCTAATGCAGTTGAGTCAGGAAATTGCTGAAAGTTTGCTCGCGAAGTAGTTTTTAATATAGATTGCGGAAAATTTTGTTTTGAATGGATAGTTAAAGAAAAAGGCCCGAGAAGGGCCTTTTTTATGGGCATCTAAATACGCTTTGGCGCCTTTCTCGTCCTAATGCAAGCAAAGTAGTTTTCCTGCTTCCACCCGGACATGCAAAAACCCACCAGCAAGGGTGGGTTTTCAAATGGTGGGGCAGCAATTTTTGATGGGGTGCGGGTTCTTAGAACACGTCGTATGGGTGACGCGCAATTCCCTGTTTAACAGGCAATTAACAGGCAAAAAACAGGCATTTGAAAAGTTTGCCCGTTGGATTTTAGGGGGGTATGGCAATCCTCGCCCTCTTCAGAGAAATATCTGCCAAAAACACTCCCAATTCCCTACCAGAGATAACAGGGAAAGAACAGGGAATTAAAACACTTTTATCAGATTTTGCTTGTAGGTATAGCCGGATAAATCATTTTGACGCACGGGATACCACTTGCCCTTTTTATTGTCGGGCCAAACCCATACATAAGTCTTGTCTGCCAGTTGTGCGATAACTTTTCCGTTTGGTTTATCGCGCAAATTGGCCGGCCCATCTATACGGTAAAGTACAGGAATATTTTTTTGTGTACGGTTAAAGGATAATACTCCATTTACCAGAAATTCCGCAGATAAATCCCACTCTGGGGTATAGTCTTGCCGATTAACGGCATAATATTCCTCACCGTAAAATGCCTCTCCGTCAAAACAGCCGACCGATTTGAACGGACTTTGCACGATTAAATTAAAACTTTCAATCGGCCCTTGCCAATTATTAGCGGTTGTAAGAATATATTCTAAGTAATTACGAGCCTGCAGATGATCTGTGGAGTACGTGTTTTCATTTTCCGGTATATAGGCAAATGATTTATACAGCTCACTCTCCCTGTTAATACATTCGGAAAATGGAAAGCCCACATTATTATAAATGGCAGTAGGAGTATAGGTATGTCGTACAGATATTGTTTTATGAGCGGGGAAAGTTTGCTGCCACGAATAGGAAATTTGTTTTTTCCAATTTGTATCGTCCGGTATTTTCCAATTTTGTATTTCGCCTTTATCTCTATCCAATGTCCAACCCCACTCAATAATTTTTTTATCCTGTAATTTTTGACGGGTTTCTTCCTGTAAGGTTTGGATGCGTTTGGCTAATTGTTGATCCGTAATAACTTCTTCGGGACGGTAAAATAATATAGATACCTCTTTGGTAATGTCTTTATCGTTTTGTGTAACGGTCCAATGTGTTTGATACTGTTTTTGTTTGCCATTAACCCATAATTTAAATTTGTAATCGTGAGACTCATCTCCTAAATATTCTTCGACGGCAGGCATTTCCGGTAGTGGAAAAAACATTTGCGTGGTAATATCTTTACCTGTAGTATTTTCAAAAAGATAATTCACTTCTATTTGATACGGACGGATATAAAGTGCTTCTACTTTCATTTTTATCCCGTCCTGTTTTTCAAACACGACCCCGCCGGTGGGAAGTATTGTTCCAGATGTGTCATTGGCGTAAATAGATAAACTAGTAATTATAAAAGTGCAGGCACACAGAAAATTTTTTAGCATGTTTTCCTCCATAGGCAGCCGGAAAAAATCCGGCTGCCTGACAGATATTTATATAGGTCTTTTGTATCTATACACTTTGTATTCTATATTATTTTTATCCTTTGCCTGCCAATGAATGCTAATTCCTTCAGATTTAGCTGGTTTTCCATTGACACTGCCATATACCTCAGGTACTTTGCTTTTCCATGTGCCTGATTCTACTTCTTTGCCCGTTAATATTGCGGCGTGTCCATGTTCCTTCCCTTTTTCTGTAGCAACTACAATATATCCTTCCTTAGCTAATTTAGTTGCTTCTTTATGATCGGGATTGCCCTTTTTATCTGTAGGCAAATTAGCCCAATCGCCGGATTTATCCATACTATCTATCATCGTGTTCATGTTTACTCCTTTTTGTACATTGATATCCAGTTTGGATAACTCGCGTCCAAGAGTTGTATTGCAACGGATTTCTGAACCAATGATATTCTGTTGTTTGTCTTCACGCGGAGTATTGCGCAAATATTCATTTGCTTTGTCCCATGCCTCTGTAGATTGCCCTTTCGGTTGTGGAAATCTATAAAAATCTCGTCTGTTTTTATCTGCTTCCGAAATGCTCTCTGGAGGATTTTTAGGATCAGGAACACCTAATCGTTCAAAAGCATTCGGGGTTTTGGAATCAGGCACACTTTGCCCTTCATGTTGAGATTTTTGAAATTCATCCCATCTTTTTTGATTTTCCCATAGTTCTTTTCGTCTGTCAAAATCGGACGGCTCATCGGGAGCAGCGGGGGTAAATGTTGGTTTTGATTCAGACGGTAGCTGCTCTTGTTGTTCGTTGGCGAATTGTTTGGCAGATTTCCCGTTTAATTCTTGCAAAATATTATGTCTTTCCTCGGCGTAATCTTTTTTGCCATACATGCGCGTGGTGAAATCATCTTGAGTGGCTTGCTGGCGCTCTTGATAATCAATGTCTTTGAGTCGGTTTTCTAAATATTGCTTGCGCAAAGGATGTAGTTGATCTTCCTCTTCTTTGTCGGGATATCTCTCAAGCAAATCTGAGGTGCTATTGTCCCATTCCCTTTTATCTTTCGGGATACGCAATTCCCAGGTAGTATAAGGTTTTTCTTCTTGGAATGGGTTTTGGTTTCGGATTATTTCATCTTCTTCATCTTGGCTGGGGCGGCGCAAGATAAAGCGCATACTTCGTTTAGGCATAGAGCCTCCTTTCAGATTAGATTTAATTGCAGATTTTTGTAACAAAAACACCCGCGCCGGGCGGCGCAGATAGTTGGCACGACGATGTTTTTTGTGGATTTACGGCCAGGATACAACTACTATATTTAATATTATACTATAAAATAGCTATCTTTGTCAAGTTTTTTTCAAATACAAAGAAAGGTAAGGAGAAAAATAGCCCACAGATTTATCCTTTTGATTTTTGAGTCATTTTAATTATTATACTCCTTTGAATAAATTGATGATGAAATCTTCCAAATTCCTTATGCAGAGTAACAGGGAATATGCAGGGAATATATTATAATGATAGTAGATATATAGAAAAGATAAATTATTTTCGAACAATAAATAATTGGAGTATTATAATTACATTTATGGCAGTAGAGAATAAATTTGACTTGATTCCTGCAATTCCTAGTGAGTTATTATCTCAATTTCTAAATGATAATGTAATAGTTTTCGTGGGAAATGGCATTTCTCGATTAGCGGGAGTTCCATCTTGGCGTGAACTTGCTTTAAGGTACTTGGAAAATTGGTTCGAAAAAGGGAATCTGTCTTATGATGCATACAATAAATTAAAGGATGAGTCAGATCCTTTAACGCTTCTCACTATTTGTGCTGGGAAACTGGGAAAAGATGAGTTGAAGAATGAGCTTTATGCGAGATTAACTCAGTTTATTAAACAAGATTCTGAAGAAGAGAAAAAGATATTGCGTATTTATAGATACATAAGGGATTTTCATGCAGGATATATTACCACAAACTATGATGATTATTTAGAGATGAGTACTCCTACAAGTGAAATCGAAGATTTGCAAGGAATAGAGTTTTTGCAACCATATAAAATAAATTTACAGAAAACATTAAATCGTTTGGGACTGAATGATAAAATGGAAAAAGCCCGAGATAGTATAGTATATTTGCATGGCAAAGCGTCTAAACTTGGGGTTGTTGAGAAAGATGCCGTGCGCAATGACATTATTTTGACACTCGAAGATTATTTAGAACATTACAAGGATGATGATGGGTTAGGAAAAACTTTTTTAAGTAATGTGTTTGCCAATCATGTTTTTCTATTTATAGGTTTTGGCCTCAAGGAATTTGAGATTATTCAGCATATTAGGCGCCCTGATAATAGTCACAGCCATTATATACTATTGGGGGTATCAGATTATGAATATGACATATCCGATCAATATAGGAATTATTACAGTATCCTAAATATTACTCCAGTTTTCTACAGCACATCTCAAAAAGGCTATGCGCAATTAGAAGACGTTTTGAGAGAATGGTCTTTAAATATTAGGACTGCTAGAATGGAAAGATTGAAAAACTTACAAAATGCTGAACAAAAGGCAAAAAATTTGGAAAATATCCGGAGATTGGGTAATGGAACCTTTAGATAAGGAAGAAAATGAGATTTTAAAGTTGATATGTGCAGAATCGACTGCTTTAGAGGATTTTCTAATTGAATCCTCAAATCCTCGCTTTTTGCCTTTTCTAAATGGAAGAAATGATAAAAATTTGAATATTTTTCAAAATGGATTTGATCCTCAAGCTACCCAGTGGAAAGATCATTCTGTTTTTTGGTTACCGGCTATATATTTGGAGAGAATTTCTAATAGATTACGTCAAGAATCTGATGTGTCAGATTCAGTACGCCAAGAATATGTATGTAATATCCAACAAGCTCTTGAGGACATAATTAAAGGTTATGATAAAGAAAATAAAAAGGACCTCGATGTTGTACAACTACTGCTACATATAATTCAAACTCAACATATATCTTCTTTAGATAATCGGCTTATTGATTTTATTATTATAAATCTAAAAAATGAAAAATCTTCGGCAGTAGTGCGTAATGCTCTCCCTATCATTAGAGAAATGTTATTTAATGGTAAGGATATTGAGCTTATAGAAAAATATATAGAACTTATGTTGGAATTATTGCCAAATGAACACGGAGCATCAGATAATCGAAGTTATTTTATAGAGGAGTTTCTATTAGATCAGGAAATTATAGAAAAATTGGCAGATATTTGTTCTGAAGCTTTTTTAATCAAATTAGCTAATAATTTAACACAAACATTGGATCAGCGTCCTGAAGTGGTTTTGAAAGATGGACTAAAAATTCAAATCCAAGAGGATAGCTCCTTACGAGTAACTCTTACAGATACAAGTATTGACTTTACATTACAATATTTTGAATTCAAAGACAAATATGCAAAAATTAAACCTATTATAGAAAAGGAGTTAGAAAATTATAATGGAACTAAAGATAGATTCCTTGTGAATAAAATTTTGTATTGGTATACGTATATATGGAGTGATTTAACTTACATATCTTACCCATCTTTGTACGCTAAGCCTAAAGGATATTATAAAGCTCGTCAAGCGGTTTTAATTTATTTGTTAAAAGAAATTTTATTAATCAAATTAACAAAACAAGGAGTAGATAAATTTTTGAATACATACCAAATTATTACTTCTCAAAATAAGTATTTTATTTTTAAACGAATTTTCTTATACTGTTATGCCAAAGAATTTGAACAGACACGAAATGAATTATTAGCTTTGCTTGAACACGAGAAGTATCTGTTATTCTCTTTGTATTTTGAAGCAGAGATGTATAGCTTATTGGAAAATAATGTTGAGAAGTTTACGCCTATAGAAAAGAAGAAAATAGAAGAAATAATCGAAAATGGTCCCTATTCAGAAAGAATATGGGATGAAAATAGGGCGGATGGAACCACTCTAAGCAGAGCAAAAAAATTTTGGCAACAAGAATGGTATGCCCCATTAAACAACGTGGAACCTTTTAAACATAAATATGAAGAATTGAGGCAACAAACTCATATGAAAGAGTTTTTTAATTTTCGAGATGGGACAGAAATCCGGCCACTTCATTACAATTCTTTGTTAGGGGACATGGAAATTCTCTCACTACTAGAAAATGCTCCAAAAGAGTATGTTACTAAAATTGTTGAATTTACTAAACGCGAGCCAAATCGAGTAATTGCTTCTATGCATGAGATGGCCCATACTGAAGGGAATGTAGAGCAGATGCGACGTCTGGCAGAAAATTATCCAGCAATTATAACTGAGTCAATAACCGAATTAACGGAACTGGCACCCATTTATGTGCGGAATATTTTGTATGGTTTACGTGCGACGAAGGATAGAAAAAATATTAAATGGAAAAAAGTGAATTTCTTTGTAGAAAGCTATGTGGATCGTTTATTTCAAATTAAACAAGTTGTGCCAGTAAATGAAAGTACAGAAGATATTATAAATGATGAACCTGAGGGGAAAGTTGCGGAATCTATTGTGGGCGCATGGGCTGATGCGATATCTATTCAAGAGGATAGAGACTATTTTGATATATCAGAAATTAAAAGATTGTTATTAAAATATTTAGAATTACTCTTAGAAAATTACTCTTTTGATAGTGAAGCTATGTATTACTTACAAGGAGGGAAAAAATATCCCTTAGATTATTTGACTTTAGCTATAAATACAGAAGTTGGAAAAGTATTAGAAAAATTAATTAGGCTGCTACTTTCTGAGGATGTTCATAATTTAGTAACATTACAAAATGTTTATGATATGATGATAGAACGAAGAGTAGTAGAAGCACATGTTTTTCTAGGTTTCTATTTTATTTATTTTTATCAAAATTTAAAGGAATGGACCAAAAACACAATTGATTCTATATTGAACTTATCCAGAAACGAAGAAACATATAAATACTGGGAAATGTTTTTTGAGGGATTTATTAAAAGCAATAATCAATATTTGGATTATTATGAATGGATGTTTGCACATTATGCCAGAGCTATAGAAACATACAATGGCAAGGGAAATGAGAGACTTATAAACCTTTTTGTTCAATTTTTCATATCTGGTAAAGATGAATTAAACGATAAATCTTTAATTTGTTTGTGTTGGGAAAAATCGGCATTTCAGCTCTTATCTGGATGTATAAGAGATATTTCTTTTTCTTTAAATAGAGCCAAATCGTATGGTTATACTCCGACAGAAGAAGATATCGAACAAGAAAAAAGGGTTCTTCCAAAAGCTAAAAAATTATGGGACTTCTTATGGAGAAAAATAGATGATATGCATAATATCTCGTTGGCGGAAAGTCCTACAGAACAGAAGAAGCTATTTGCAGATATGTTAGAACTGATACCATCTTTGTCTTCCTTGAACAATCAAACGGAAGGAAGGATTTCTCAGCTTATAGATTGTGAAGATCCGGCGTTTTGGGGAACATCTTCCCTATTTAGTAATTTAATGTATTTAGTAGAAAAAAATGATAATCAGAAAAACGAAATCCTAAATCTAGCAAAACTATATCATAAAATCATTCAAAGAATGGATTATTTTACAATTTCCGAACAACATCAAGAGATTATAAATTTATTGAAACGGTATATTAGCGATTCCGAAATAAAGTTTCAAATAGATTTAATCAAAAATGTTTATGTAGATAAAAAATGGAATCAATATTTGACTTGGTTTTAAAGTAAGGTTATAGTTATGCGCTCAAAAAATATTAAAAAATTAAATCGGTTATTGTACTTGCTCAATCGATTGGATGGAACGGGTGTGCGCGTGCAAAAAGAGGCACGAGAATTGGAAGTCACGGAACGTACTATCCAGCGAGATTTGCGGGATATTGAGCTTGGGGGATTTCCTATCTATAAAGCAGCGCCGGGAGTGTATAAGTTTATTGAGGGGTTTTCGCTTAAGAAAATAGATTTAACCGATAAAGAAGCCTCTTTGCTACTTATGATGCAAGAATTAATTGCGCCGTTCGGAAAGCGGTTTCAGGAGCCGTTTGAGCGGTTGCGTCAAAAAGTGTTACGCGTACCGGACGAATCTCCATTTTATATCAAAATGCCGAAGGGACGCCAATACCAAGAGACAAAAATCACGCGCGTGCTGGAAAAAGGGATTTTGGAGCACACGGAAGTGCGTATGTCGCTGGCGGCCGATATCACGCGTAAACTAACTTACGAGTTAAAACCGCTTAAAATTATGAATTATGACGGTTTTTGGTATCTTTTGGGTATCAATGCCTATAAGCAGGTGCGAAAATTCCGGCTTGATCGTATTTTGGATGCTATCAATACCGATAAACCGTTTAAAGTAGCCAAGAATATCCAAAAAATGCTGGCTGAAAGCCACAACATTTGGTTCGGTGAGAAACGGGATAAAACTGTGTCGTTCATCGTGCCGGCCCAATTTGCGGCGTATTTTAAGCAGAAAGATTATTTCCCTATGCAGAAAATCCGCAAAACGCAAAAAAACGGAGATATCGTAGTTGAAACACGTGTGAGCAACTACCGTGAAATTATCCCTACGGTGCTAAGTTGGCTTGAACATATTACGCTAATTAGTCCGGCTGATTTTAAACAACTCATCCGGCAAATTCTGCGTCAAGCCGATAAACGGATGAAATAAAAAGCGGAGTAAAACTCCGCTTTTTGACTATTTTTTAAGTAACTCCCATTTGTCCTTGTACTGATCCAACCAATTCGAAGGGATATCCGGAGATTCATTATAAGTTGGTTTAATTCTTCGCATTGTTGTATCTTGGTGCGCTTGCCCTTTTTGTCCCGGTGTTTTGAGCCAATCTTGATGAGTCTTTTTTAGAATTTCTGCTACTTTTTTGGCAGGCATGATGTATGTTTTTGGCTGACATTCATCGGTCCATTTTTCAGGCAAAGTTACAAAAACATAGAATAAATCTTTATCGCAGATTTCCTCATGTTTTTGACTCATCATCCAGCCATTATCAGCAGATTTTCCCTCAGTGCGAGTTTTTACTTGAATACGAATAGGAGAATCACAATTCGGATAAATTGCTAGAATATCTATGTCCTTGGTGTTTTCGGGAGCAAGTCCAGCCGGAATGGCTAGTTCTTTGGCGATGCGTGCTAACACATAGTGTTCTCCCGCAGAACGAATAAAAGCCTTGTCTTTTTCTTGTTTAGTCATAATATACACTCCTTTTTATTTATTTTTGTTCCTTTGCCATTCTTGGATCTCTAATTGATAGTCGGCAATTTGTCGTTGGAGCCGTTTTTCGTTATACTCATCGGCCCGTTGCAGAGATTCAATTTCCCGGTTGTATTTACGGGAGAGTTCCTCAATCGTGCGCTTGTAGTGACGGGATAATTCATCTATTTCACGTTGCCAACGTTGTTCTAGCTGACGTTTCTGTTGCTTGAAATTATCATTTTCCTGCTTTTCTTCTTGTCCTTGTTGGCGCAAAATCTGACTCTTGTGTTCGTAACGGCGCAACTGCAGGTTTTTTAATTCTTCAGCCGCGCGGGTAATCTTATTTTTCAGGTCGCTGGGAAGTTGATAAGGCAAATTCCCAGTGGCGTTGCGATACTGTCGTTCAATTTCCGATTTTTCTGAGTTTGAGAAGAAAAACATACTTCCTCCTTGTGTGCATCTAACCTTACTTTGGCCGTAAACATCAAGTAAATTGTAAAAAACCATTCCGACAAACGTTTGTCGCTTTTTAATATTACAATAAAAAAGGCGGCAATCTTTTTAGGTAGCTGAGAACCGACCCAAAACGATACGCCGCCTGCCCACCCCATAAAGGGTGTGCAAAAGACGACTTCGTTTTCGTTTCTCAGCTCGCCGGATACCGGCGGGGTTATGCCAGACACATAACGCCAAAAACAAGTCCAAAATCAAATTATATTACGACTGTTTATATTATAACTTTTTACAACAAATGAGGGGGAGTGTTGCCAGCCGGGTCTAATTTTTATATAGAAAAGATATAGGTAATTTTATGAGTAATCTTAAAAAACCGTTGAAAATAGGCTTTTTGGTAACCTGCTTTGTGTACCCGAAAAAGCCCGAGCATGATTTAGACTCCGTGCGTTTGGAACGTTCGATTGTATATTCCTGGGAAGATTTCCCCAAAAGAGAGAAGAAATTGATACCGTTAGAAATGGGAATACTTTTTCAAGCGTTAGGGTATTGTGAAGTATTAGTGGATTCTGTTGTGAAATTTCGGAAGACATTCGGTTTACCTGCGGAGGGAATTCCGTTTAAAAAATATGAGAAACTAATTTGCCGGGCAGAGCCAGGGCCCATATACAAGTTTGATACTATCCCGGAAATGCGCAACGGTAAATATGAGCAAGCAAAAAAATTCTTAAAGAAGTTTGTTAAGGACAATATTATTGCCAATCCTCTTTCGATTTATTTGGAAACCATTTTCTTCGCAGGATTTGTAGATATTGTGTATTATCGTTATGACGACCTTGCTATTCAAATTCCGTTCATTCATACCTATACTACCGGTACGATAGAGCCATATCGGCCTCCTGTTGCTATTTTTATCAATTCTTTAGCTGTTACAAAAAAGAGTGTCCATCAATTAATTGATGAACACTGGGGCGAAATTAACTTCTATTTTAAGAAACATCCGTATATATCTGACGTCCAAATTGCCAAAGAGAAATTGCAAAATTTGGCAATGAAAATGAAAGGGAAAACATCTTCTCAAATTTTAGATTACTTGAATGATGAAAATATTAAACAAGGGAAAGCGGCGGTTGATAAAGAAGAGGATGCTATGCGGCAGGAACTCAATCGAACAAAAAAGCAACTTAAACAGTTGATTTGTCGTCGTAAAAAATGAATGTGACAAAAAAATCTCATTTTGTGTCACGGTAAAACTTAACTTGATCTTACTATACTTTACTCTGTGCCTATCACTATATTACAGGCACGGAGTTTTGTATGGAAACCATAAAAATCAACAAACTAAAACCACATCCCCAAAATGCGCGCACACACAGCAAAAAACAGATTCGCCAAATTGCCCAAAGTATTGAGATATTTGGTTTTACAAATCCCGTTCTTATAGACGGGAAAAATAATATACTGGCCGGGCATGGGCGCGTAGAGGCAGCAAAATTAGCCAAACTTGCCGAAGTTCCTTGCGTACGGATTACACACCTGACGCCCGCCCAAAAGAGAGCCTATATTTTGGCTGATAACCGTCTTGCGGAACTGTCCGGCTGGGACGAAGACTTGCTTCAGGTGGAGCTGGAAGAAATCAATCATTTGGATTGTGATTTTGATTTGACCCTGACAGGGTTTGAAACGCCGGAGATAGATAATCTTCTGCAGCCGGATACCGCACCCGCTTCGGAGAAGACCGATTTCCTGTCAGCTGATATTCCGCTCCGCGTTCAACCCGGTGATTTGTGGCAACTGGGCCCTCATAAACTGTTTTGCGGGGATGCTACTAAAGCACAATCATACGCACAGTTGCTTGGAAAGGAAAAGGCTAACCTGATTGTAACGGACGCACCGTACAACGTCAAAATTTCGGGTCACGTTCGCAGTAGCAAAAAATACCGTGAGTTCGCTATGGCCTCAGGCGAAATGAGCCAAAGCGAATTTACAGAGTTCCTATATGGGGTGTTTATGCTGTTGGTCCAATACAGTGTGCCCGGAAGTTTGCACTATGCGTTTATGGATTGGCGGCATATAGGAGAGATGTTACAAGCCGGGCGGGTATATAGCGAACTAAAAAATATCTGCGTGTGGAATAAATTAAGTGGCGGAATGGGTAGTTTATACCGCAGCCAGCATGAACTTGTTTTCGTGTTCAAAAATGGAACAAGTCCACATACCAATAACATTGAACTGGGGGTACACGGGCGCTATCGCACGAATGTGTGGGACTATCCCGGCATCTATCTAAACGGTAAAGCCAACCGCGCCAATATCCACTTACATCCCACGGTAAAGCCCGTTGGGTTGCTGGCAGATATTTTATTGGATGCGAGCCGCCGCAAGGAGATTGTGCTGGACCCGTTCGGCGGGAGCGGCAGTACATTACTGGCCGCAGAGCGTACGGGGCGTCGTGCCCGATTAATGGAAATTGACCCGCATTATTGCGATGTGATTTTATACCGGTATGAACAACTGGGAAATAAGGAAATAAAACTTTTACAGAGAGGAGAAACAGATGAAAATACGCAGAAAACAAATTCAAAATAAGCCATTTAACTATGCTGTAGGATATTGCAGACCACCCCTACATTCGCGTTTCAAACCGGGACAGTCAGGTAATCCCAAGGGGCGTTCTAAAGGGCATAAAACCTTGAATGTGTTATTACGGCAAAGTCTTAACCAAGGAATAGAAGTCACGATGGGGGGAGAAAAGCATATAATACCCAAATTCACGGCTATGGTAATGGCTCTTATCAATAAGTCCTTACAGGGGGATATGCGGGCCATTACAGTTCTTTTCCCTTATATTTTAAGAATGGAACAGGCGGAAGCTGAGGTAATGCGAAAAGTAGAAGCATTATCGGCCAATGACCAGGAGATTTTAAAAGAATATGCCAAACGAATTGTCAAATAAGAATGAACGGCAACTTTTAAGAGCCGTATTAAGAAGTGATTTTAAGTCATTTTGCATTAAAGTATTTAATGAAGTGTCGGGTAGTTCTGTATATCAGGACAACTGGCATGTGGATGTAATATGCCAGTCCATTGAAAATATACGTTGTGGAAACGAAACACGTCTGATTATCAATGTACCGCCGCGCTACATGAAATCCATCATTTGTTCGGTGGCGTTGCCGGCTTTTTTACTTGGGCATAATCCCAAAGAGCGGATTTTGTGCGTTAGTTATAGTGATGAACTTGCCGCCAAAATGGCTTCCGACCAACGTAAGATAATGGAAAGGGAATGGTATCAGGAGCTTTTTCCGTTTACGCGTTTGTTGCGCCGCGGAGTGATGGATTTAGAGACGACTGCCGGAGGCGGGCGGTTTTCTACATCCGTAGGCGGTACGATTACGGGGCGCGGGGGAAATTGGATAATTATTGATGACCCGATTAAACCTGCGGATGCTTATTCTGATGTCGTACGCAATAAAGTTAATGATTGGTATGGTAATACATTACTTTCCCGTTTAGATGATAAGAAAAATGGGAAGATACTGGCTATTATGCAGCGTACACACATAAACGATTTGACGGGGCATTTGTTGGAAACAGATTCTTCATTTCGCTTAATCAAAATGCCTGCTATTGCCATAAAAGATGAAACGTGGTCTATTGGCACTCCGTATGGAGAGCAGCATATTATTGAACGGCCGATTGGAGAAGCGTTACACCATACCCGGGAGAGCGTAGAAGATTTACAGCGTATTAAATCTACCGCAGGAAGTTATACGTTTGCAAGTCAATATCAGCAGACGCCGGAGTTGCTTGGTGGAAATATCATCCGGCGGGAGTGGTTACATACTTACAAGGTGGATGAATTGCACAAACAAGTACGAACGGGAAAATTAAAATTGTCCTTGTGCCAAAGTTGGGATACGGCCAGTAAAGCAGAAGAAGACAATGATTATTCTGTTTGTATCACATATGCCCATGATTATCGTAAGACCATATGGATTATAGATGTTTTCCGGGCAAAATTGGAATTTCCGGATTTGGTAGAAACGGCCACATATATGGCCCGGGAGTGCCAGCAGAAATACCGTTCTTTAAATCCTTATATTCCGGATATTTTAATCGAGGATATGAATAGTGGCATAGGTTTGGCGCAGACACTTGCGAACTCTTTTGGAAGCAACGTCAAGCCTATTAAACCTACGCAAGATAAAGCTACGCGGTTGAAAACAGTATCTTATTTATTAGAAACGGGGAAATGTCTGTTCCCGGATAATAATCCCACGTGGTGGCCGGATTTTGAGCGGGAGCTACTACAATTTCCAAACGGTCGGCACGATGACCAATGTGATGCCCTTTCCCAACTGCTTACTTATGAGCAACAAGAACGCAAAGATCTTTCGTGGCTTGAATATGTGTAAGGTGCTATAAAAGGAC
This sequence comes from Elusimicrobiaceae bacterium, assembly GCA_017528825.1. Taxonomy (NCBI): domain Bacteria; kingdom Pseudomonadati; phylum Elusimicrobiota; class Elusimicrobia; order Elusimicrobiales; family Elusimicrobiaceae; species Elusimicrobiaceae bacterium. The sequence continues at coordinate 25,604 of JAFXOI010000039.1, forward strand.
CGACAAAGGGTTGTCGGTTTCCTTTTGTATCATAAACTGGACTTATTTGCCGCAAGTAAGGCGTAATGAGTTGGGAGGATTTATGGAAACTTATAACAATCAGCAACTATTGCAAGAATTTCTACAACGTATGTCTTGGAAACAGGAAACTGGACACTCCGGGTATGAAACTTCGTTACAGGGGTTAAATAGACAAACAGGCGGTTTGCAACCGGGATGTTGCTATTTGTTTGTGGGACCGGATGCGGTACTTAATCGGGCTTTTTTTGCTACATTGGTCCATGATTTGTGTTGGACGCAGCAATTAACTACTCGTTGGATTTGTTGTAGGCAACTGGCTGGAGATATTATGGCTTTGTTGTTAAGCCGCGCAATAGGGAAATCCCCGGTTCTTTTATCTGCTAAAAACAATCAAAATGAGGTACAAGAGACGGCTGGAGAATTTCAAAATCGTCCGTTAGATATTTGGGAAACGAATACGGACACATTCTTAGATGATGAAATTCATCATCTTTGGGATACGGCAGGTAAACAAGTATTTATTGTTGAGGACTTAAATTTGGTCCAATCACGATTACAAAATAAGATTAGTTTTTTAACGGAATATGCGCGAGTTTTTAAGAGTGTGGTAATTGTCAGTTCGGTCATATCTATCAAACATTATACACCTCAAAACGTGATTGGTAAACTCCGTTGGTTGGGAGAAGTAGATCCTTACTTTGATTGCATTAGTTCGTTGACGGCTAGAGATAAGTTAGGTCCTACAGTTGTTACACTACAAAACGTGAAAAACCGTCTTTTGCCTTGTAGCACTGCTGAATTTACCTATACGATGGGGGAAATGAATTTTAAGGATAAGGGGACGCTATGATTACGTACGAAACCAGACATTTAGTAGATAAATTCTTATCGGATATGGAATATCAGACGAAGAATCCTTCCGCAGAGCAGGCCAAATTAGCTTCAACGGGTTTTTGTACGGGATTAAAAGGCTTTGATTGGCAAATTGGCGGTCTGCGGCGCGGAGATGTATTTTTGCTAATCGGAAGCCAAGAACAGATTAACACGACATTTTTAGCGTTTATTTTACACTCGTTGTGTTGGAAACAACAAATTCCTGTACAAGTTTATTCATGTGCAAATCCGGTGGACCGATGGTTACCTTATTTGTTATCAGCCGAGTTAAAGATGTCTTATTCTACTTTGCGGTGGGGGGCGGTTACTGAAGAAAAAGCACGTGTCAAACAGGCAAGTCAATACGTGAAAAATTTGCCACTTTGGCTTAGTGACTTGGAGTTAAACTTAGCACGATGGAGCGATTTTGAATTATCCAAAGGCCAAATCCTATTGATAGATGGATTTCTATTTGAAAGAGGAGGAAAGGGTGAGGAGTTTTTGCGCAATTTAAAACATATTGCCTTGCAAAAGCAAAAAATTATCTTAATTAGCACGAAACTTGACGAAGAGATGTGTCACTATCCGGATGTTTATACCAATTTACGCTTATTTGGTTTATTGAGCAGCATGTGTGATTTTGTGGGGCTATTAAGTTTATGTGTTCCAGGGTCGAATACGATTGTGGATGCGACGAGTGATACAGGGGAAATGAAAATTATTGAGCAAGATTTTTCACCTATGGAATTGGTATCGTTGCGTATGTTATACAATTCACGTTTGCCACGCTCTTATGCCAATTTCCTATATAAATTTGATGCGGTAGATTTCAGAGATACAATCAATTAAATAATTTTGATAAATTGACTTGACTTATCGCCCGATAGTAAGCGTGAATGTAGTACGAAGTAAAAATCGCTTACTTAAGGAGATAAGTTATGAAGAAAAATACCAAAAAATCAGTAGCAAAAAATACGCCTGCAAAACCTGCTGTTTTGCGGGTGGTTAGTCCCATTGTGCAAACAGAAACCACGGTTGAAAACATACCTGTCCGGGCACGAGATAACCGTCTACCAGCGCCGGGAAGCATCATCACTAAAACCTACCGCGGTAAAACCATAGAAGTAAAAGTATTAGAGAATGGCTTTGAATACGAAGGTAATGTATTCAAAAGTATTTCGCGCGTGGCGATGACGATTGTAAAACGTCACATCAGCGGTTATGTATTCTTTGGGCTTACTAAATGACACCGCGTCATCTGCCACCAGTATCGGGGCGATTTGTAAAGGGCCGTTCGGGCAATCCCCTAGGGCGGCCTCCCCGAAATTTTCGTGAAAGAGATATCGTTTTGTTAGTTGCTAAATTCTTTGAAACTTTAGCCAAGGCCTATTGTAATCAAAGCCGTTCGGTGGAAAAAATCCGTCAGATTAAAGATATTTTATCATGAGAAGAAAGTGCTATTTGCCCAAAAGTTATGAAGAACTAAAAGGACTATCCCCCAAAGAGCTGCGGTTTTATTGGAACGCTTTTTATGCCAGCCCTTTGAGAGGTGTTAAGGCCAAGTTGCGCCCTTTGTGGTATGCCATTCAATGTGAATTAGGGCGTTGTAAATTGCAAGGAAAATACATCACGCGGCTTGACCGGTATGCGAGCAATCCCGACAAGTATATTGAGCATGCGCATAAAAAGCGTTATGCACTCGCTGTTGGCACGATACTGACTAAAACCTATAAAGGTCGGATGTATCAAGTGACCGTAAAAGGGGAAAACGCTTATGAATGGGAAGGAAAAATATATCCCAATTTAACAGCGCTGGCGGAGAAAATCGTGCGGGCCCACGTCAGCGGCCCTAAATTTTTCGGATTAACAGGGAAAAAATATGCCCAAAATTAATTGTGCTATATATACCCGCAAATCGACGGAGCGTGGGCTCGAAATGGAGTTTAACTCGCTCCAAAACCAAGAAGAAGCGTGCAAGGCCTATATCCTCTCACAAGCTTTTAACGGGTGGAAGTATTATAAGACCTTTGAAGACGGCGGGATTAGCGGCGGCACGATGGAGCGTCCCGGTTTGCAAGCGCTTTTGGAAGAAATCCGTGCCCGTAATATACAGGTGGTTGTCGTCTATAAAGTGGACCGCCTGTCGCGCTCTATCTTTGACTTCCATAAAATGATGCAGGAATTTGCCAAGCACGAATGTAACTTCGTGTCTATCACGCAGTCGTTCGACACGAGCAACTCTATGGGCAAATTAACGCTTAATATGCTCCTGTCCTTTGCCCAGTTTGAGCGGGAAGTATCTGCCGAGCGCGTGCGCGATAAAATCGCGGCCAGCAAAGCCAAAGGACTATGGATGGGAGGCACTCCACCGATTGGGTATGATGCCAATGAGCGGCAGCTTATCGTAAACGAGGGTGAGGCGCAATTAGTGCGGCTGATTTTTCAAAAATATATAGAAACTGAGAATATGTTTGCGGTGGCCGATTATCTTAACGCACAGGGTATTTGTACGAAGAAATGGGTGGCACGGCGCAGCAAACGCGAACATGGCGGCGGGCAATTTTATAAAAGTAATGTGCAGCGCATTTTGACAAACCCGCTTTATATCGGCAAAATCGCACACTATGCCAAAAACAAAGTGTATGAAGGCAAGCATCCGGGGATTGTACCACCGGATTTATGGGATCAAGTTCAAACGCTTATACGCCGAAGAATTAACGACCCGAACGCATTTCTGCACTATAAATGCCATAAAACAGTTTTGGCAGGCAAATTATATGACGACAAGGGGCAGAATTTTCGGTTCACTTCGTCAAAAAAGCAAGGCAAAAAGTTCCTGTATTACTACAACGGAGTGGGCGGGCATTATCTATCCGTAGAGCAGTTGGACAGATTTGTACTAAATATGCTCAAAACGGCGGATTTTGACGAGATAGAGCCATTAGCGGATATGAGTGCCATTACTGATGCTCAATTGAGCGCATGGATTACCAAAGCTACCTGCCAAACGGTAGGTAAGAAACATTATTTAACAGTGTTTTTGGATGAAAAGCAGATAAAGACAGATTTGGGGAATTGTTCCAAAATGTCAGGTCAGGTGGATGCCAAACCCCTCAAAATAGAGCGCATAGAAGATACAATTTACCTGCGGGATAGTTTTATGGTGGATAATATATCGTCTGTACGACTACGGAATGGGAATGCCCGTAACATCTTAACTATACGGCAACTCAATGAAAGTTTAGTGCGCGCCTTGGCACGAGGTTGGCAACTTAAAAAGAGGATAGAACAGGGGATTATTATCCGGGAGTTAGAAAAAGAAATGCACATGACCAAACGCACGATTACACGGTACGTCAATTTATGTTATTTATCACCGCGTATAGTGGGGGATATCTTGGAATACAAGAATCCTGCGAGTTTAACCTTGCGCGAGCTTATGAATCTAGCCGAGGGGCAGGTGGATTTTGAGAGGCAGGAAAAGGGATGGAATGGGGAGAAAGGTCATAGGTTCGAAAGTAAAAGATATATTACTTGAAGATATTCGAATCTGTAATTCCTTGTAAGGCCCAAACTAAATGAAAAATCAAATGTGTGCCCTTTAACATAATTTGGTGCCACGTGGTTTTTAGAAACGGGCCATACTTAAAAAAGTATTGGGTAGGCTGGGATTTTATGTCGATATGTCTAATAGCATACATCCTAATGAGTAAAGTAGTATAATAAATGCTAGTAAATTCTCTTGTAAGACAAAAGGAACATTAACAATGAAGAATAATAATCCTCGTTTAGCCCTTATTGCAGAAAAATTTTATCTTGCACATCCTGATTTTGTGAGAAAATCACTAATGAGTGTGAAGGTGTTTGCAGATATATTAAGTGTTCTGGGGATATTTGGAGGAATTATTTTGTTATTTGTTGGACAGTGGCGTTTGGCTTTACAATTGTTAGTATTTTTACTAATAGGAAAATTCTGTCTTGGGCTTGTTTTGTGTATTAGACTTATCTTCTTCGCACCTGCGGTAGCGTTGTTTGACAAGGGGGGATTTTTTCGTGCATTATCTTTTATCTTTTGGTTATTGAGTGCTTTGTTTTTTGAATTTATTATGTGGATGTTTAGTATGGGGATATTTCAAACTGCCGTGGCACACACAGAAAATAGCAATATGTTTGTGATTATCTGTGCGATGCTTGCTTCTTATTTGGTGAGTACGGGTATTGTTCACTCAATGGCTGAGAAGAATAATACAGCAGATGCTCTAAATTTCATATTTTATTCAACTGTTTGGGGCGTCTTGTACTTACTTTTCGCGTGTGCTTTGTTGCCTGCCCGTGCGGTTATTGCCCTATGTTTTGTGGTTGGATTATTGAAAGCAGTAGCATTGACTATATTATTATTTGTTGATAATAGAAAGTAATCTTCCCGAATTGGATCCTGCAAAATTGGCAGTTAGAGAAAAAGGCCCGAATTGGGCCTTTTTTACGTGCATCTAAAACCACTCTATGACCCGGATAGATAAAAATGAGCTCAAAACACCGACGAGAGCGGGGAAAACTACCCAACAAAAAAGGCACTCTACTAGGAGTGCCTTAATAAATGGTGGACCGGACAGGACTTGAACCTGTGACCTTCCGCGTGTAAGGCGGACGCTCTACCAACTAAGCTACCGATCCCAAATTGTTTGACTACCTTCTTATTGTATCAAATATAGTCGATAAACTCAATCTTATTTCTCGTTTTCCGTCACATGATTACCGGTTATTTGCATGGTATCATCTGCGTGACAACACTGAGCCACTTCTTCTTTTGAAGGAGTTGTGCGAGTCCACTCTTCTTCTTCAGGGCCCCATTTATTGCGCACCGCTTCGGGAAGCTCATACAGCAAACTGGTACATTTGGCTGTTACCGTTCCGTCAGGAAGTTGAATCTCGCCTTCCACTTGCGCGCGTTTCGGAGTATAACGCAGCAGTCGTCCAACCGCTTTTAAGGGGACATTTGTGGGAGTATTGTGTTTGTACACTACTTCCATTTTAAGAGTAACCATCAAGTGTGCAAAATCATTGTTAAGCAAAATGGCGCGGCCGGATGTTTCATCTAAAATCGTGGCTACAATGCCACCATGCACCGTTCCCGGATAAGAGCAATAATTATCATCTAAAGTAAAAGAGGTTTCCACCTGTTTTTTGTCATAATCGTTAAACCATTCCAATTTGAGGCCGAAGGGATTATTCCGCCCGCAACCAAAGCAATGCAGAGAGGTGGGTTGGCGTAATTTTTTCATAAAATTCTCCTTTTCTTTATTATACCTTTTGCGTGTATTTGCTACACTAATAATATGAATCATGTAGAACAAGAATTTAAATGGACGTGTAATCGTGCGGCAGATTTTGATGCTTTTTTAAGTATGCTCAAATTGTTGCCGGTGCATTGTATCGGCCCAAAGGAACTACATATTGTGGATACTTATTTAGATACTGCGCAACGGAAATTATCTTCTCAAAAAATTGCTTTACGTTTGCGCCGGACCTATAATCGGTTTGAGGTAACCTTAAAAACAAAAACGGCTTTGCAAAAGGGAATGGCGACTCGAAAAGAAATTACAATCCCCTTAAAAAAGGCCGCCACGTGGCATAGTGCGCTCAAACAATTAAAAGAAAAAAATCGGTGGGAAGGAGTGGAACTGGCTTTACTACAGCGGATTTTTACCATTGAAAACTACCGACGGGCTTATCAGCTGTCTTATAAAAAATGTACTTGCGAGCTGGCATTAGATCAGTATCTTACGAAAGCAAACGGGCATCAGTGGTTGCGGCGGGAAATTGAGCTGGAACTTAAGAAAGGAGCCGCAAAAGATTTTTTACAATTAGTGCAAAAAATTACTCACGATGTCGCACTACCCGTTGCCAAAATATCCAAAGTAGCGGGCGCTGAAAAGTGGATAAAAGAAAAACTTAGGATAAACTAACTTTTGAAAAAATTTATTTTTGTGCAATTTTGTCAAAGATATTTATAAAAATATATTTACCAAATTTTCAGCAAGGTGGTAAAAGAGATTTAATTGTGTTTCTCGACGGTAAAAATAGAAAATAAAGTCTTTTTAATGCGCTTGTAGAGAGAGAATGAAAAGAGCAAAAAAATATTTTAGACGAAAAAATAGTTGATTTTTCAAAATTTTTGTTGTATTATTTTTATGAGGTTAAACTTATTATCCTAGGAGACAAAAATGGCTGTTAAGAAAACCGTAAAAAAAGTAGCCGCTAAAAAACCGGCTAAAAAAGTAGTAAAAAAAGTAGCTGCTAAAAAACCGGCTAAAAAAGTAGCAAAAAAAGCTTGCAAAAAAGCTTGTGCTAAAAAAGCCACCAAAAAAGTAGTAAAAAAAGTAGCTGCTAAAAAACCGGCTAAAAAAGTAGCCAAAAAACCGGCCAAAAAAGTAGCCAAAAAGAAATAATTTAGTACAGACACAAAAACCCCGCTCAACCGAGCGGGGTTTTTTATTTAAGATAAGACTCTTATTTCTTAGCAGTTTTCTTTTCGGCTTTTTCTTCTTCGCCGGCGGCGCTGCCGTCATAATGGTGGCCGAGATATTTGACATAGAGCTTGTCTTCAATTTCGGCCGCGAGTTGCGGATTATCTTTTAAGTACTGGCGGGCATTTTCAGCGCCTTGGCCCAGTTTTTCATCGCCGTATAAAAACCAGCTGCCGCTTTTTTCCAAGATGCCGCTTTCTACACCTTTATCCAAGATACATGCCTCGCGGGAAATACCTTCGTTGTGTAGCATCGTAAATTCGGCTTGGCGGTACGGGGGGGCTACTTTGTTCTTAGTTACCTTAGCGCGCACCCGGGTACCGATAATTTCGTCACCTTTTTTCAAGTTCTCAATGCGGCGCACATCGATACGTACCGAGGAGTAAAATTTCAAAGCCAAGCCGCCCGGCGTGGTTTCGGGGTTGCCGAACATAATGCCAATTTTTTGGCGCAGCTGGTTAATAAAAATAATACTCGTTTTAGTCTTATTCAAAATGCTGGTCAGTTTGCGCAGCGCTTGGCTCATTAAGCGCGCTTGCAGACCCACGTGAGAATCTCCCATTTCGCCTTCAATTTCCGCTTGCGGAACAAGGGCGGCTACGGAGTCTATAATAATTAAATCAATCGCACCGGAGCGGACTAATTTTTCTGCAATTTCCAAGGCTTGTTCTCCGCTATCGGGTTGTGAAATTAACAGTTCATCTACATTGACGCCGATAGACGATGCATACACCGGGTCCAACGCATGTTCGGCATCAATAAATGCTACCACACCGCCGTGTTTTTGCGCACTGGCGGCACAATGCAAGGATAAAGTAGTTTTACCGCCGGCTTCCGGCCCATAAATTTCAATGACACGTCCGCGGGGAATACCGCCTACGCCCAAAGCTAAATCCAAAGATAAAGCCCCTGTCGGGATAGCATCTACTTTTTTCACATTAGCAGAGCCCAAGGTGGTAATTGCTTCTTTGCCGAAGGCTTTTTCAATTTGGCCCAAGGCTAAATCTAAGGCTTTTTGTTTGTTTGCGTCCATAATTCCTCCGATGATTAAATGGTTAGGCTGTCACGGTTTGTGCAGCGGGACTGAACCCCAATGCATGGGTATCTTGGTTAAAGTCTACCAAAATTTTACCTTGCGCGGGGGACGGATTTTTCAAAATATACTCTGCCAACGGGTCTTCTAATAAACGTTGTACAGTACGTAGTAGCGGCCGGGCACCGTATTTTTCATCAAAACCGTTTTCGATTAAATAATCCTTCGCGGCATCGGTAAATTCTAAGGTCAGCTGGCGGTCAGATAATTTAGCTTGCACTTTGCTGAGCAGTAAATCCAAAATCTGGCGCGTATGCGTTTTTGTTAATGCATGGAACACGACGATTTCATCAATACGGTTAATAAATTCCGGATTGAACGTTTTTTTGACAGCTTGCATCACGTGTTCTTGCATTACTTGATGTTGTTTCTCGTCAGTTGTGGTGGCCGTAAACCCTAGGGAAGAACCTTTATTGGTAATATCCCGCGCGCCTACGTTGGAGGTCATAATAATCACACAGTTTTTGAAGCTGACGTGGTGACCTAAATTGTCCGTCAATGCTCCTTCATCCAACACTTGCAGCAGGATATTATAAATGTCCGGATGAGCTTTTTCCAGTTCGTCTAATACGACTACACTATATGGGCGGCGGCGTACGGCCTCGGTCAATTGACCGCCTTCTTCATAACCTACATAGCCCGGAGGGGCCCCAATCAAGCGTGAGACCGCAAATTTTTCCATGTATTCGGACATGTCAATGCGTACCATGGCCTCTTCATCGCCGAATAAGAAAGCGGCTAAACTTTTGGCCAGTTCCGTTTTTCCTACTCCGGTCGGTCCCAAGAATAAAAATCCGCCAATTGGCCGATGCGGATTACCTAAACCGGTGCGGTTGCGGCGGATGGCTTGCGACACGGCACGCACGGCCTCTTCTTGGCCGATAATGCGCTGGTGCAAGTGTTCTTCCATGTGTAAAATCTTATCGGTTTCACTTTGTGTCAGGCGTGTTACCGGAATGCCAGTCCACTTGCTGGCCACTAGTGCAATATCTTCGTAAGTGACCTGTATCTTTTGGGAAGCCTGTTCCGTTTTCCAATCCAATTTGGCCTGCTCTAATTGCTTTTTCAAATCTTCTTCGGTTGTTTTTAGCTGGGCCGCTTTCTCAAATTGTTTCTCACGCAAAGCCTGATCTTTGTTTTCTACCGCTTGTTGATATTTATGTTGCAAATCTCGAATGGATTGCGGTAAGGAAGCGTTTTTAAGCCGTGCGCGGGCCCCGGCCTCATCGAATAAATCGATGGCTTTATCCGGTTGTGCGCGGTCGGTAATATAGCGGTCGGCTATGGCGGCAGCGGCTTGCACGGCATCATCGGTGTATTCTACGTGATGATGGGTTTCGTACCCGGCCCGTATACCTTTCAAAATACGCACGGTTTCTTCCACATCCGGCGGTTCTACGGTGACAGGTTGAAAACGGCGCTCGAAGGCACTATCTGACTCAATATACTTGCGATATTCGTCAAAGGTGGTGGCCCCGATGCATTGAATTTCTCCGCGGGCTAATGCCGGCTTGAGCATATTGGAAGCATCCATGGAACCTTCGGCGGCTCCGGCCCCGATGAGGGTGTGCAGTTCATCAATAAAGATAATGACGTTGCCTGCTTGGGCCGCCTCATCAATAATATTTTTCAATCGTTGTTCAAATTCGCCGCGGTATTTCGTGCCGGCTACTACGGAAGCCAAATCCAAGGCTAATAAACGTTTGTCTTCCAAAACGGAAATATCGCCGGAAGCCATTTTTTGGGCCAGCCCTTCTACAATGGCGGTTTTACCTACGCCGGGCTCACCCAGCAGTACAGGATTATTTTTGGTTCGGCGGGCCAAAATTTGCACCAATCGTTCGATTTCCTTTTCCCGCCCAATAACCGGGTCTAATGCGTTTTTAGCGGCTAGAGCCGTTAAATCACGGGTATATTCATCCAAAGTGGGGGTTTTGCTTTTTTGTGCGGAGTGGCTAGCCGGTTGAAAAGAGGGGGCTTCCGTTTCTTCTTCCTCCTCTTCTTCGGGAGAAACCGGTTCTTGCAGGTCTTGCGGCTGAGCCCCTTCCAAAAAGTTAAGGGTGGTTTCGCGTAAAGCGGTCAGAGTAACATTTAGGTTTTGCAAAATGGTTACAGCCATCCCTTCTTCTTCGCGGGCCAGCCCCAACACGATGTGCTCTGTGCCGATCGTTTCGCTACCGAGGGATTGGGATTCTTCCACCGCATATTCCAACACCTTTTTGGCACGTGGCGTGAAAGGAATTTCTCCTAGCAACATGACCGCATCTCCCATGCCTACCATCTTTTCAATTTCCAGGCGTACCTGGCGAAAGGTGATGCCCAAAGAAGTTAAAATTTTATTGGATACAGTGCCGTTTAAGGCGGTGAGTCCTAACAAAATGTGTTCGGTACCTACATAATCGTGATTGAGCCGTTTGGCTTCCTCTTGCGCAATCAAAATAATTTTTTGCGCATTTTCCGTAAATCGTTTAGCCATCTAAAACCTCTTTTTTACCCCTACTAAAATAGATACACATATTATATAAAATACGTTGCCGGTTGCGCGTGTGTAATCTCGAAACGGATATATAAAAAAAGGGAAAGTTGACAAATAACTAATTAATTTTATATAATTAAAAATGATTCTTATTATTTATATACCTCAAAGTATCCTATTTTAGTACTGCTAGCAAGTATCCCACATAAGAGTTCGTGAAAGTTTTAGCTTCACCATCACCATCTTGGTAAGCACGCCCCTATTTTTGGAAAATTCGATTAAGGAGAACTAATGTGAATAAACAAAATTACCATCCTCAACAGGATGTATTTCGTCTAATTGACGGGAAAAAAGAATCTATACAACCGTATCGTTTCTCTGACGAGCGTGAACGGATGTCCCAGCCCAAAAAGCAAGCGGCTACGGGTACTCATATTGAATCCATTATGTTTGATGGCAAAACGTTAACGACAACGGCTGTAAATGATCAAGGAGAAAAAACAATACAACAGCTTCCAGCGGTATCGGGGTTAAACCCGGAGAAACCGTTTAGTTATTCTCCTTTAAGACAGCGTTTGCCCGATAGAGGCCCTATTCCGGAAGGAAATTACTTCGTTAATCCGCAAAAGATACAAAAACCCACTTTGGCGCAGGATGTTTTGGGCAGAGTGGGAAAAAAGATTAATAGTGTTTTAGAAACAATACCAATAAAGAAAAGAAAATTCCCAACAGGTAGATATCCAGGGGGCAGAACTTCTTGGGGAAATGAAAGAACCCCCATTAAAAATGATCCTGAGGTGACAAAAAATACGGGAAGAGATAATTTTTTTATCCATGGGGGAAAAGAACCGGGTAGCGGCGGTTGTATTGATTTGACGAATCATGAAAAATCTTTTTTTGATTTTTTAAGAAAATATCGCGGCAAAGAGCAAACAGCCGTACCGCTAACGGTAAAATATCCACCGGAACTAACGGGAGAGGATATAATTGATAATTATTAGTTAAATTATTATATAATCTAAATAGGGTATATAATATAATTTAAAATATACCCTATTTGGAGAGAGTATGAATAAGAAACAACGGTTGTTTTTTTACGTGTTATGTTTTCTGTATCTATGGAATCTAACGATGGAACATTATGGTTATCTAGAATTTGTCCATCATACTGCTTATTGGTTTTCTTCTGTCGGTTTTTATGCCTATGCTATATTTAGTTACTTAGAATTAATTTATATGGTTATCCTGACAGGCTATTTGGGCAGCACGAAAGGAACTTTTGGCCGGAAATTTATGATTTGGTTTTGGCAGATGTTGCTGTCTTTTATGTTTATAACCCCTTTGTTTCGTATATTTTGTCCCATTTGCACTGGACCAGGAGAATTAGTGCCGCAAGAGGAAACAATTCAAAGCGCAATCTCAGGTATCCCGTGGGCGGTGTGGTGTCTGTGGGGCTTGTATCATTTATATAAGTATCCGGTGCTTCCACGGGCAGAAAAATATTTTCACTGGACGGTAGGTATCTTGTTTGTAATAATTCCCCTTTCTGTGCTTTCGGTATTGTTGTTATGGGATTTGATTACCGATCCAAGCTCCTTTGCCTATTAAAAACTTCATCTCTTTTACGCCTCGCATTTACTGCGGGGTTTTCTATATTTTGTATAATAAAAATATGAATGAAGAACTCTTGGCGCGTGCGCGCAAAATTAAAGTAATTTTGAACGATATAGACGGCATTTGGACCGATGGCAAACTGCATTTCTTCCTAACTGCTGAAGGAAAAGTGGAAGAAATCAAGGCTTTTAATGCTCAAGATGGTATTGCCGTGATGTTGTTGCGTGTCGCCGGTCTAAAAAGCGGGGTGATTACGGGTCGCCGCCATGAAACCACTATCTCCCGTGCGCGCAATTTAGGCATGGATTATTTTTATCAAGGGTTTTTGACCAAATCAGTGCCATTGGAAGACATTTTGAAACGGGAAGATATCTCTCCGGAAGAAGTAGCCTTTATGGGAGATGATTTGACGGATTTGCCCGTATTGGAAAAGGTAGGGCTGGCGCTGACCGTGCCCAATGCCGTTCCTCTGGTGCAACAGGCGGCTCATTACGTGACTACGCGCCGCGGCGGGGACGGAGCTTATCGTGAAGCGGTAGATTTTATTTTAACTGCCCAAGGCAAAATGCCGCAACTTTTAGAAAATGTGCATACAGGTCAGTGGCCTACCGGTGAGAAAAAAACCCTGCAAATCATTACTTCTCAAGAAGGAATTTCATAATGAAAGGAAAATTTATTGTTTTAGAAGGGCCGGATCGGTGCGGTAAATCCACGCAGGCCAAGTTACTATATAATTATTTGTTGTCGCAAGGATTTGACGTGGTTTTAACGCGCGAGCCGGGGGGCACCTTCACCGCGGAAAAAATCCGACAGATAGTACTGGAGCCGGAATTAGATGTGCGTCCGATGGCAGAACTATTGTTATATGAAGCCAGCCGCGCCCAACATACGCAAGAAAAAATTATTCCGGCCTTAGAAGAAGGAAAAATCGTTATTTGCGAACGCTATACGATGTCCACTTGCGCCTATCAAGGCTATGCTCGCGGAATAGATTTGAAACTCATTCAGACGGTCAATGAAATTGCCACTACCGGTTTGCAGCCGGATTTAACCTTGGTATTTTTGATGTCAGATAAATATTTTTCGTCCCGTGGGGAGTATTTGTTTTCGGATCGTTTGGAACGGGAAGATTTAGAATTTAGGCAACATATGCGTCAAGGATATAAGAGCCTGGTCGCTTCTACCCCGCATGCCCATTTAATAGATGCGGACGGAGAGGTGGAATCTATTCACCAACAAGTGGTAGGATTGTTAGAAAAATATAAGATATGTCCTTCCGTGAAATCTTAAATCAATCAGCGGCGATAGCCTATCTGCAAAAGAGTGTGCGCGGCCATGTGCCGCCGGCAATGTTGTTTTGCGGGCCTTCGGGCGTGGGCAAGAAAAAAACCGCCTTGGAAGTGGCAAAAGCATTAAATTGTTTGGATGAACAAGCTCGGGCCCAGGGGGACAGTTGCGGAGTCTGTGCGCATTGTAAAGCCATTGAGCAAGGCACATACGCAGATGTAGTAGTGGCAGATTTTCTGTATCAGGCGCGTCTGGAACTAAAAAAAGAGCCTTCGGATAAGGCATACGCAGAAGAACTGGAGAAAGAGCTGGCCAAGCAACAGCGTATTAAAGTGGACACGATCCGTGATATCACGGCTAAAAGTCAGCAAAAAAGTGCGGTCGGCGGTTGGAAAATTTTTATTGTAGATGAAGCCCAAAGTATGCAGGCCGAAGCGGCCAATGCTCTCTTGAAATTTATTGAAGAACCGCCGCAAAAAACAATTTGGATTTTGCTGACAGATAAAAAATCGGCCATGCTCAAAACGATTTTATCCCGTTGCCAGCTTTTGCAATTTGCACCTCTGCCGGTGGAAACGGTAGAACAATTGTTGCGGCAAGTACAACCCGACATTGCAGATCCGTCTTTAGCAGCGCAGTATGCAGCCGGTTCTCTCACGCGGGCTTTGCGTGCGGCACAAGCGTTGGAAGTATTGCAGACTACGGAGCAGGGAGCTACATGGCCGGCCGCGGTAGCCGCTGGCTTGTCTCGCACCGTAGCGGTAGCTAGGCAAGAAGCCCAAGCGGTGTTGGATATTTTGATATTGGCTTTGCACCGTCAATGGACACACGCCGATGGGCAACAACGTATCGTTTTACAGCAATTATTACAAAAAATGGAGTCTTACAAAACAGCTGTATTGCGCAATGTATCACCGGCACTGGTACTGGAAACAGCTTTGATGTGCATTACGCAACGAAAAATATCAATTTTTGAATAATGGAGTATTTATGAGCAAAAAATTCTTTATTACCACCCCCATCTATTATGTCAATTCCGTGCCGCATATCGGGCATGCCTATACGACGATTGCCTTAGATATTTTGGCGCGTTATAAACGCCAACAGGGTGCAGACGTACATTTTCTGACCGGAACCGATGAACACGGTGCCAACATTGAAAAATCGGCCGCGGCCAAAGGGGTCAGCCCCAAAGAATGGACGGACCAAATTTCCGCCCAGTATCGCCAGATGTGGAAAGATTTGAATATTTCCTACGACGATTTTATCCGCACCACCGATGCTAAGCATGAGCAAGTGGTGCAAGCCGTGTTTGAAAAACTGCTCAAACAAGGCGATATTTATAAAGGTTCTTACAGCGGAAAATACTGCCTCTCATGCGAGCAGTATTACGATGAAAGCGAAATGTTGGAAGGCGGATTGTGCCCGGTGCATAAACGCCCGCTGACGGAAATTCACGAAGAAACTTATTTCTTCAAACTTTCCAAATATGAGCAGCCGCTACTTAAATTTTACGCCGAACATCCGGACTTTTTAAGCCCCAAATATCGCGCCAACGAAATTTTAAGTTTTGTCAAAGGCGGCCTGCGTGATTTATCTGTTACGCGCACTAAGGTCAAATGGGGCGTGCCCGTCCCATCCGATCCGGCCCATACGGTGTATGTGTGGTTTGACGCGCTGATTAACTATATTTCCGCCACGGGAGCGGGTACGATTTTGTGTGAGGATAAAACCTTGCACACCGAGCATTTGAAAAAAATCGGTGCGGAGAAATTTGAAGATTTTTGGCCGGCTGATCTACATTTGGTCGGTAAAGAAATTTTCCGCTTTCACAGCGTGATTTGGCCGGCTATGCTCATGGCGCTTGGCTTGCCGCTTCCCACCAAAGTGTTTGCGCATGGTTGGTGGACGGTAGAAGGGGAGAAAATGTCCAAATCTTTGGGCAATGTAGTTAACCCCGTGGAACTGGCACAAAAATACGGCGTGGACCCGGTGCGCGCCTTCTTATTTAGAGAAGTACCGTTTGGCCAAGACGGCGATTTTTCCATGCAGAGTTTCAAAAACCGCTACAATTCCGATTTGGCCAATAATATCGGCAATCTTTTGTCGCGCACGCTGAATATGGCGGCAAAAAATGTGGGAGAGTTGCCAGAGGCGGCGGGCGCGGGTTCTGACGTAGAGAAAAACGCGTTGGAAACGGCCAAAGCCATAGACGGATTTTACAATGAACTGGCTTTTGATAAGGTACTGGAAAGCATTTACGGTTTTGCCGGCGAACTTAATAAACTGGTCAATGACAAAAAACCGTGGGAACTGGCTAAAACCGATCCGGCCGCCGCAAAAGAAATTTTGTTACAATTAGTGTGCGGACTACGCTTTATCGCGCAATGGATAGAGCCGTTTATGCCGACGGTTGCAGCAGAAATGAAACGGCGCTTGGCGGCGGGCAAAATTGAAAAATACGCTCCGCTGTTCCCGCGTTTAGAGGAGAAATAAAAAAAGAATAACATTTACAATTTGAAGATTATTTGTTGGAAGTACGGGGAGAGCCCGTACATGGTCTAATGAAAATTAGACTGCTTCGAATCCTTCAAATGGTCGCTTGCATTTGCCTGCCCCTTTTTAGGGGCAGGCGGCGGCGATTATTACTTGGGTCATTCGAAGCGCTCACGTAATACGCCGCTTTTTTATGGGCATTACGGGAGCCGACTAATAGGGAAAATGTGATATGAAAAACAGTAAAAGAGGTTTTACTCTCATTGAATTGTTAGTAGTAGTGTTAATTATAGGTATATTATCGGCCATTGCCTTGCCGCAATATCAAAAGGCAGTTATGAAAGCAGATTTAGCCAAAATGCAGGTGTTGTTAATGCCAGTAGTGAATGCACAAAAAGCATATTATTTAGAAAATGGAGAATATGCATCTTCCCTAAATGATTTAGGGGTTGATTTACCAGTAACGGGTATATGTGCTTTATCACCATGTTGTGCCGGTAGAAAAACAGGTAATGGTTGGAAAATTGGAAGTGAAGGTTTTTGTTTATATTTACTGAAATATGATGACGTACACAGTGTATCTATTACGTTTGGTGATAAAACATCCCAATATGGTTTATCTACGTCGTATGATAATGGATTCGATTATTTATTGGAAGATTTTGCATACATAGGTAAGGGAAGTGCCAATAAAATGTATTGTAGGACAGCATCTGTAGGTGATGAAAAAGCAGGGAAATATTGTAGTGGCCTCTGTCGTCAAGCGAATACTTTCGGAGCATGGTATGATATGTAGTAGTTGATGGGTCAACATACAATGTTAACTCAAATCAATTAAGTGCCAGTTTTTTTGGTAGAGCTCGAGTAGGCGCGCTTTGAAAGCCGCATGCTCGGGCTTTTTTAATAGGGGGTCGTCGGCTAATAATTCGTCGCGGTCTTCAATGGCCCACTCTAATATATTCCGATCCTTAAAAATATCACCGGCCTTAAACTCAAAATCACCGCTTTGGCGCGTGCCCAAAATTTCGCCCGGTCCGCGCAACTGCATATCGCGCGCCCCGATTTTGAATCCGTCGCACGTGTCGCAAATAATGCGTAGTCGCTCACGCGAAATAGACCCCTGATGCGGTGCTACCAAAATACATTGGCTGTCATATTGACCGCGGCCCACACGTCCGCGCAACTGGTGCAGACTGGCCAGCCCAAACCGCTCTGCATTTTGAATGACCATAATCGTAGCATTGGGCACATCAATGCCTACCTCAATGACCGGTGTGGCTACTAAAATATCAGTTTTATGCGCGGCAAAATCTGCCATCACGCTTTCCTTTTCCGTGCGGCTCATTTGTCCGTGTAGCATGGCCAACTTAAACTGCGGGAAAACGGTTTTTAATTTTTCAAATTCCTCGGTAACTGCCTTAGCCGAAATGCTTTCGCTTTCCTCAATCAACGGATAAACAATATAGGCTTGGCGCCCTTTTTGCACTTCGGCGGCTACACGTTGTTGCGCTTGCCATTCGTCGGCCAGTTGGGTGAAAATAGGGCGGCGGCCCGGCGGCAGTTCGGTCAGCGTAGAAACCGCCAAATCTCCGTAAAACGCCAGTGCCAAAGTGCGCGGAATAGGGGTGGCGGTCATGGTCAGTAAATCTAAATGGTCCGTCTTTTCTTTCAAGGTGGCCCGTTGTTTTACGCCGAAGCGGTGTTGCTCGTCAATCACAGCCAGTTTCAAACAATGAAATTTCACGTCTTCTTGCAGTAGCGCGTGTGTTCCTACAATAATGGAAATACTGCCCTCTGCTAAGCCTGCCAGTATTTTTTTACGCTCGGCCGTTTTGGTGCTGGAAGTTAAAATGGCCACCGGCACTTTGAGTTTTTTGAGAATTTTTTGAAAGGTTAAATAGTGCTGTTCAGCTAAAATTTCCGTCGGAGCCATGAGCGCACTTTGATAGCCGTTTTCGGCCGCGAGCAGCATGGCAGACAAGGCAACAATCGTTTTACCTGAGCCCACATCCCCTTGTAATAAACGGTTCATGGGGAGTGGAGATTGTAAATCGGCAAAGATTTCATTAATTACTTTCTTTTGGCTACCCGTGAACTCAAAACCCAAATTTTGGCGAAACGGCGTAAGCAAATGTTTTTTAATCTCATAGCCATAATGTTTAGCCACGGCTTTGGTTTGGGTACGTTTGACGCCCCACGCCGTTGCCAGGAGCAAAAATTCTTCATACGCCAGCCGTGCGCGCGCATTTTCCAGTTCGGCTAAACTAGATGGAAAATGAATGGCTTTTAAGGCTTGAGCACTATCTAAAAAATGACGTTTTTCCACCAAAGAAGGGGGTAAAATATCCGGCTCTTGTTTTGCCTCTGCTTGCGAGAGTGCCTCATGCATAAACTGGCGGAATTGTTTATTAGTAAGTCCTTCCGTCAGCCCGTAAATCGGCGTAATGCGCCCTGCGTGCCATGGTGTATCGGGTGCGTTGACCGGGTAATATTCATCTACGGTTACTTTATTGTCAAAAAAATTGTTTCGGTTTTCGCGGCGGCCGATAATCCAAATTTCGGCATTCATTTTGAAATCTTTTTTGAGTTGGGCAAAGGGGTCGAAACGGAAATTGCGAAAGCTGCGCCGCTTGAACCAGGTACATTCAATTTGATTATTTTTTTCATCGGCTAAAAATGCTTTGAAAATCAGCACCGAGCGGGCGGGTACGGTCTGCGCTCGCAACACCCTACCCTTAAATATCACCAGCGAAAGGGGATTTAATCCGTTAGCGGCCGGATTTTCCCGTCGGTCTTGATACGTGCGCGGATAATAATGCAAAAGGTCGGCGGTAGAGTAAATTTCCAACCGCTCGAACAGTTTTGCTTTGGCCGGCCCAATGCCTTTGAGATATTGAATACCGCTCATATTACCTATTGTAGCAATTTAAATTTTGCTACAATAGAAAAAAAGGAGGAATTATGAATTTGGAAACTATTTCGACACAAGTCAGTGAACATTTGGTAGGACTGGCCCAACAAACAGGTCATGTATTGGGTGCTTTGTTGGTGGCTGTATTAATTATGGTGTTAGGGCTTTATATATCCCGTTGGGCAGGCTCGCAAACGAAAAAATGGTTGGGGAAATTCAAATTTGACGAGAAAACTTCCAAATTAGGTATTAATGAATTGTGTGTGCGCTTTGGACTGGGCAAATCTCCGACGTATATTATTGCCTTTGTGCTGGCGTGGGCTGTGACTTTTTACTCGGTAGTGCTGGCCGCTGATGTGTTGCATTTAACCATTTTGCGCGACTTATTCACTCGTTTCTTAACGTTTATCCCGACGGCTTTTGTATCGTTGCTGATTTTATTTGCGGGCTTACTGTTAGGCAAATTAGTGAGCAACATTATTGATAATTCCGCCAAAGCAAATAATTTGAAAGGGGGAGTTATTTTAGCTCGTGCAGTATATGTTTTTGTCGTGTTCTTTTTCACTTTGGCTGCGGTAGAGAATTTAGGAATTGCTATCCAACTGGTCAATCAGGTAGCTACTATTGTGCTAGCTTCATTAGGGTTGGCTTTTGCGATTGCGGTAGGACTGGGGGCGCGGCCTTTAGTGGAAGAATCTTTACGCGATTTATTTCAAAAAAAGCTGGATAAATAAATCAATACTCTTTATATTATAAGAAACACTAAAAGGAATTGTTATGAAAAAAACCATTTGCCTGCTAGGGGTATTGTTACTTGCTAGCGGGTGGTTGTGGTCTAAATCTGCAGAATTAGATAACTATAATCAAATCCAATGGCCCCATGAGCCGGCTGTATCGGCTGTAGGAGCTGGGTTTGCCTTGCGCCCTATTTTAGAAGGGAAAACATTAGTAGTTTCTCTGTCGATTGAAGACGAACAAGAAGACAATAGAGAAGTATTTACTTCTTTAATTAAAGACAGCTACCAGGCATGGTTTAACAATGTTGCGGCTCAAATTAAAGGGCAAGGACGCGAAGCTGAATTTCCACAAATTTTGAAATATGTAGATCGGCAAATTCCTATTTCTGTAATTGCACAAGGACCGGCTGACGTAGCTGTACATGTGTGGAAAAATGACGCTTCTTTAAGAGAGCATTGTTTGCACAGAGAAAGCGCTGCCGCGTGTTATCACGATGGGCAACTGGAATTTATGAAAACCTTAACAATGGAAAAGCAACGCATCACTTTTATTCATGAAATAGGCCATTCTTTAGGATTAGCAGACCAATATCATATCGGTATGCAAAATGCTAGTCCGCTGTACTCTTCCTATCAAATTCATGATGAAATAATGAAAGAGAGTAATAAACTTTCCTGCGCAGATGCAGACGGACTGGTAAATTTGATAGATAGAACATTGCAGTTACAACGTCCGAATGGGGCCCGTTGGAATAGTTTTTGTCCGGATTCTATAGAAACATTTAAAAATGGGATATCTTCCCATGCCAACCGTTATTTGTTTGATAGACGTGATTTTCGGGTATTGATACAGGAATATGAAAAGAGTGAAAAAATTTCGGAAAAGATATTTCCGACTACTCGTCAAATAGTAGATCCTTTTTATATTCCTAACGACACGACGGTCTTGAAACAAGACGGGGCGGGGCGTGCCGCACTTTTGCGCAGTGAGGCCGGAGAAGAAATTTATAGAGTCTATGGGCAGGATAAAGAATATACGGAGCAAGTCGTGGTTAAAGAGAATGAAGTGCTTTCGGTCCAGAAAAGTCGTTCTATGCAAAGGACGAAGTACGAGGAAGAACACAAGTTTTTATTTAAAACGTTTGGCTTGGGTAATCGGGAAGGAAAACTCGCTTGTGAGTTTGGGGTCAATATGCGCTTTGCCAAATACGAAGAATATAAATACGGTGAAAAGAAACCTTATTTTACCGTAGAAGTACGTTTTGATAGAGGGAATAGAAATAAAACGAAAAATATTGTGTCAAAAGGAAATATGGAAGATAGTGTATTATTTAAACAATTTCAGGGCTCTGCAGAACCGAACTCTATAGAAGGTAGAGATCAATTTCAAAAAAAACAATCGGCTTGGGTGACGCGTTTTGTTACGTTTGCTGAAAATTGGCCTAAGTATCTAGGCCTTTTACCGGAAGAAGAGAATTTAAACTAAAATTCTGATAATCACTATTGTTTTTTAGATGTTTTTGTATTAAATTATATAGTAGTGAGGAGGAATTATGAACAATAAAGCATTTACATTAATTGAATTATTAGTAGTGGTACTGATTATCGGTGTTCTGTCTGCTATTGCGTTGCCGCAATATGAAAAGTCAGTTACCAAAACGCGTATCATGACCGGTATGCCGATCGGCCGTGCATTAGCGACGGCCTTGGACGAATATAATATGGCCAATCCTGAGGGATATACCGCGGTATATGATAACTTGGTTTTGGGTGTGCCCCCCAACTTTACCGATAAAGACGGTAATGCTTACTCCAATGTAACGGCTGGATCGGAGTTGTATTATGACGTCGGTAAAGCAGGACAAAAAATGTTTAAAATACTTTCCGGCGGAAAAGTACAATATACCTATCTTTTACCCAATGGGAAGAAAATCAATATTTATTTCTACGCCCAGAATGCCACGGCAGATAGCGGTGATTATAAAGGACGCATTTATTGCACCGGAGAGAGCAATGCAGCTGCCGCTACGGAGTATTGCAAAGCCATTGGTGGGGTTAAAGACGGAAGTAAGTATTTCCTGAATTAGTCCACAGTAAGAAAGGTAGAGAATCTTTGTAGACACTCGAGGAACCTATGAGATGGTTTTTGATGGTGTGCTTTATCATGAGCGGGCTCGCTGCTTTTGGTAGCGAGTGGGGGCTGTTGTGGTACATTGATGAGTCGGCTGACCAAAGTTCTAGCGTTCAAAGCACGGTCAGTCCGACAAAAGTTGCCCCGGAAGATCTCTCGGAAGAATCTGGAGATGAACGCCCGCTAGCTTCTTCTCCGGAAAATTATAGTACCCATGCAAATAGTTTGTTGAGAGATGTGTTAAACGGAAAGCCCGTTTCGGCGGCTGTCGTGCTGGAGGAAGACGTGCCACAACCCCAGTCTTATTATGAAGAGGTGGTACGGTCTGTTTATCAAGAATGGTTTCTTTCCCCGGTGCAATATATTACCAATAAAAAACGAGAAAAAGAATTTCAAGATATCCTACCAATGCTTCAGCAATCTATTTCCGTTCAATTTACCCACCCGGACCGCGCCCGTATAGTGTTTCATGTTGCTTCGTTAAATCGGATCAAAGAAGTTTGTGAAAAAAGTTGGGCGGCCGGTTGTCATCTAAAAGCAGTTCCCGGGCAACCGGAACATATTTGGTTGTCAAGCGAAACACAGGCATATGAACTAGCTTTGCACGAGGTGGGGCATTCCTTGAGCTTGTCGGATCAATACAGGAGGGCAGCAGATCAAAATACACATCCCGCATATCATTCTGTTTCCCCCGGAGATGGCGTAATGAATTCGGATTATTCCCGGAAATTATCTTGCGATGATGTAGACGGATTGATTAATGCAATCGATGTAACACGTAAGATAGATTCTCCCCGCAATCAACGCGGTTGGAAGAGCTTTTGTGCTAGATCCAAAGGAATATATGCTTATGGAAAACCCGTCGAAAATCGCTATCAACTCAAAGAGGCTGCAGATAATCAGGGTTGGTATGTGATAGATTTGCAAAGTCCTACTCCCCAGAAAACATTATTTCCATGGGATGATAGGCCCCGCAATATATTGTCTGATCGGACCTTTTCTGATGATACTGTTTTTGTGCGTGACACGCTGCGCAGGCCGATTCGTGCGCGTGGGTTTTCGGGCGCACAAATCTATTATGCTTATCCGGACTTATATACTAAGACGCAAATTCGTTTGGTAACCCGTGACGGAAAAGTAGTGCAGGTAGAAAAAACAAGTCTTGCCGCAAAAAAACAGATTTTTTATCAAGATGGTGTCCATTATACGGATAGATGGGATAATTTCAGAACCTATTCTCTGCATGCCAGAAATCGGGATCAAGATGTTCAAATACAATTTGAATATAATTTAGACGATGGACGAGGGAGCATTTCTTATACAGAAAAAAATAATGCCGACGCTTCGGATCCTTCTTCCAACATCGAATTCATGCTTTTATTGGATCAGAAAGGGGCCGTGGCGGTCCCATTGGAGGGGGTAAAACTACAAACGGATTTTCCCGTGAATCCAGACATAAATCCTGTTGAAAGCGTAGCTAAAGCGGCGAAGCTTGCACAGCAAGAGCAATATGTGAAAGAGGTGCAAAAGGAATTGCTCAAGTTATATAAAGAACGGTATAGGAGAGTTCCTATGCGTACAAAATCTGCTTTAAAGAAATAACTTCTTTCAAGCACCAAGAGAGTTTAATAATCAGTTTGCTGATGATAAAAAACCCCCAGCTAGGCCGAGGGTTTTTTATTGTACTTCTTTATTATTCCTGATAATCTTTGAGCATTTTGGTGCGGCTGGGGTGACGTAACTTGCGGATGGCTTTTGCCTCAATTTGCCGCACACGTTCCCGTGTCACATTAAACATTTTGCCCACTTCTTCTAAGGTGCGGGGATACCCCGAATCAATACCAAAACGCAAGCTGATAATTTTGGCTTCTCTCTCCGATAAAGTGGCCAGCACGTCCGCCACTTCTTGTTTGCGCAAGAAATCTGCGGCAGACACGGTGGGCGTCGGGCCGTTCTTATCTTCGATAAAGTCTTCTAAGTTAGAATCCTCATCTTCGCCAATAGGGGTGGAAAGTGAAATAGGGTCTTGCATAATTTTAAGCACGCTTTTCACCTTTTCCATAGATAGGCGCATTGTTTTGGCATAATCTTCCAAAGTCGGTTCTCGACCATATTCCTGACGGAATTTATTGGTCACTTTGGTTAATTTAGAGACCAATTCTTTCATGTGTACCGGAATACGAATGGTATTGGCTTGGTCGGCAATGGCGCGGTTAATACTTTGGCGAATCCACCAAGTGGCATAAGTGGAAAACTTAAATCCGCGTTTATATTCAAATTTCTCCACTGCTTTCATAAGACCCAAACCGCCTTCCTGAATAAGATCGGAAAGTTCCAGATTGGAATTGACGTGTTTTTTGGCAATAGACACGACCAAGCGCAAATTGGCTTTAATGAGTTTCAATTTGTCTTGCAGAATCATGTTTTCAAAAAACACAATCCGGTCATTGAAAGATAAAAATTCTTTCTCCGTCATCGGCAAGGCTTCCACCATACGAGTATGGCGAGCGCGGACGGCCTGAATATTGTTAACGGCCCGTTCTAATTCTTCCAAGGAAAATTTAGTTTTCTTTTTGAATTCTTTTTCTGTAATTTTCTTGTTTTTGTAAGCATTGACCAGTGCTTTTACAGTATTATAGGGGCCAAAATATTCATCGAAGCGTTCCATGTCTGTACGGGCCTCATTGAGGCGGTCGGCTAAATTTTTGATTTTGTTAGTCAGACGCTTAATCTTATTCTGGTTTAAGTTTAGTTTAATAATACGGGAGACTACTTCTTTTTGTTTGGCTTCCAAGGAATCAATATAATAATTGCGTCTTTTCTCAGACAGTTTGTCTTCTTGCAAGATTTTCATTATTTTAGTGATTTCTTGTTCGCGTTTGCCAATAAACTGAGCCGCTTCTTTGAGTTTTTTACGCATGTTATTGAGTTCGCGTGTCGTGCGTTTACCGCGCGGCATGAGTTCTTTGGTGGTCATTTCATCTTGATCGACCAACTCTTCCCAGTTGCAAATTTCGCGCATCGTGATGGGAGATTCCAGCACTAATTTGCGCAGTTCACGTTCCCGTTCGCGGATATTGCGGGCTAAGGTGATTTCTTCGTCGCGGGTCAGCAAGGGTACGCGGCCCATTTCAGACAAATACATGCGGATGGAATTGGAAATGTCCGGCATGGCGGCGGACCAATCTTCTGAATAAGAGCTGTCCTTCATGTCGGAGCTGGACTTAAATTTTTTGTCGTCCACTACCGCAATTCCCATGTCCTCCAATGTTCCCATTAGTCCGTCTACATCTTCTGCACTGGCAGAATTAGAAGACAAGGAGCGGTTAATTTCGTCTAATGAAACCATGCCGGTTTCTTTTCCCGTTTCCACTAAATCTTTAAAACCTTTATTTCCAGAATTTGCCATTTGTAGTCTACCTCATTACCGCTAATTTTTTAATTTATTTTGCAACTGCGTCATTTTTTGTAGCAGTTCCGCTGGTACCTGTCCGGTGCCGGCGGTTTTAATTTGTTGGCGAACGGCGGCTAATTGTCGCTGAAGTGCTTCTTTTTCTACTGTTTTTTTGCACGCGTCAATGTCGCGTTTCGCCTGAAAATCTTTGGGCACTTGCGTAAGCGAGAGCCGAAGGGCCTGTTGCGTATGTGCCGGTGCTAATGCGCAGACCCGTTCGGTAAAACCCGTCGGATCTGGGTTTTGGGTTGCGGCTTGGCACAGGGCCGTGAGCAGTTGCCCTAAGCTACGGCTGTCAAAGTGTTCTGCCAAGGTTTCGCAACCGCTTGCATACTGCGGATAGCGCAGTAGCCAACTAACTAAATTTTCTTCCGCGGCCAAAAACGTTTCTGCGGCCGGCCGGGAGGTTTGTTGTTGTGCCTTCTGAAAGTGTTTTTGCACACGTGCCGCCGCATTTTCTTTGCTACGCAAACGTTGCAACACTAAAGACTCATCCACTTTCACTTGCTCTGCGACGTATTTGACCCATTCCCGCCGCACAATGCGGTCCGGTTGCTTGAGTAAGGTCTCGGTCAGCTCATCGATGATAGATGTTTTGGCTTGTGCCTGCAAAGGTTGCGGATACAAATCTAATTGTAATTGCGTGTGAAAAGCAATCAAATCTTGCGCTTGATCAAGTACCTGTTCAAATTTTTCCTTTCCGTATTGGGCGATATATTCATCGGGATCCAGTCCGTCGGCCAAGGAAGCAATTCTTACAAATAATCCCTGTTCGATTAAGATGAGCGCGCCCCGCAAAGCGGCTTTAATCCCCGCTGCATCCGGATCAAATAGCACGACCACATTGTCTGTATAGCGTTTTAATAAGCGAGCATGGTCTGCTGTTAAGCTGGTGCCCAACGGAGCAACGGTATATTCAAATCCGGCCTGATGACAGGCAATTACGTCCATATATCCTTCTAATAACACAGCCCGTCCTGCTTTACGGATAGCCGGTCCTGCAAAATTCAGTCCGTACAAAATATGGCTTTTGCTAAAAAGCAAAGTTTCGGGAGAATTGAGATATTTTGGTTCTCCGTCACCTAAAATACGCCCGCCAAATCCCACAGTTTCTCCCCGTTGATTGAGGATGGGGAACATTAAACGCCCCCGGTAATAATCGCGCGGACCATAGCTGGTCAGCGAGCAAAGACCGACTTCTTTTAACTGTTGAGCGGAATAGTGATTGGCCAAGGCCACTTTGCAAAAGTCGGTAGGGTCATTTTTGGCCAGTCCCAGTTCAAATTTCTGAGTTGTTTCCTTGGTCAGACCTCTGCTCTTGATATAATTTCTGGCAGATTCTCCGCCTAAAGACATTAAGTTTTTATGGTAAAAATGTTTGGCAAACTCTAAGGTTTTGCGTGCTTGAATGCGTTGTTGTTCGGCGGGGGAGAAACTGCCTTGTGGTTTGTATTCCACTCCGGCCATGGTGGCCAATTTTTCCAAGGCTTCGTTGAAGGGCAAGTTTTCTATTTTCATCAAAAAGTCGAAAATATCTCCGCCGGTACTGCAACCAAAACAATAAAATAAATTTTTCTCCG
This sequence comes from Elusimicrobiaceae bacterium, assembly GCA_017528825.1. NCBI lineage: Bacteria > Pseudomonadati > Elusimicrobiota > Elusimicrobia > Elusimicrobiales > Elusimicrobiaceae > Elusimicrobiaceae bacterium. The sequence goes on from JAFXOI010000039.1 coordinate 52,804, forward strand.
GATCAACCGTGAAAGAGGGGGTTTTTTCTTTATGGAACGGGCAACAAGCCTTCCAAGTTTTGCCTGCTTTTTTCAAATGCGGTACGTATTGGCGAATAAATTCCACCAAATCCAAACGCTGCTTAATTTGTTCTACCGTATTGGTTTGAGGCATCATATGATTCAATTTTCAGTCGGTACATCGTACGCGTCCGCCCGCCTGCGCGCGAAAAGACAGAAGACAATAGCCCAACGGTTCCCCGCGGGGCTATTGCCTGTAAAAACTACGTATTAATAACGCCGACGTTTGGTGCGGCGAGCGCGACGTTGCGCTTCTTGTGATTTAATTTTACGTTTTACGCTGGGCGGCATGTAGGTCTCGCGGCGTTTGATTTCCTTGAGAATGCCGTTCTTTTCACATTCGCGTTTGAAGCGTTTAATCGCTTCTTCCAAATGTTCAGCGTCTCTGACTTTCACAAAAACCATTTCGTTTTTCACCACCTTCTGTTTCCAGCAAAAAATCGGTACATATATTATATAAAGTTTTGTACAAAAAAGTCTTTTTTTCGCTCACTTCTCCAAAAAATGCAAGTCACCACTTCACACAAAACTCAGCGCAGTGACGACAAAATAAAAAACGAAAGCGGCTGAGATTCCCGACAGAGACACTCGGGAATGACAATTAAATAATATCATCCCCGAAATTTATAAACGGGGATTTCATCCTTATTTGTTGTTATAAATCGGCCTTGAAGCGTAGTAAAAAAGAGTCTGCAAAGGGGGTAGTCTGTTTGATATGTATGAGCAAAGTGAGTTTATCAAACAGCCGTTTGCAGATTCTTTTTTGCTTATTGGCCGAGAGTCTTTTTGGATACTTTTTCTTCTGAAAGAAAAAGTATTAGTAAAAAAGGCTTGACTCGTTTTTTTTTTTTGCTACGATTTCTTAGAACGCCGCTGTTTTTAAAACACTTACTTGTGAAACGTTGCATTACGGGCGTTTTAAGATTATTAAACAGGAGAATAAAAATGTCAAAGA
>JAFXOI010000040.1 GCA_017528825.1 Elusimicrobiaceae bacterium
GCCGCACCGATGAATAATTCCGGCGTCGTGGTAACCCCTACTTTTAAGTAGCGTAGTTCGGTTTGGTTTTGTTCGTTACGTTGGACAGGCAAGAGAAATAAAATCAGTTTTTCAAACGGTTTTATAAACATAAGCATAATACTTGTATTTATAATGTTAAACGTGGTGTGAAATGCGGCTAAGTGATAAGGAATGCTAGTCAAAAGAACTTCAGGACTATTGCCTGTAGTCGCGCCGGGTACAAAGCAATCAATCAGCCCCAAAAAAGGATGGAAAAATGCTACCGCCCACACTACCCCGAGTACGTTAAAAAGCATGTGCCCCAACGCAGCACGTTTAGCAATCCGCGGAGCACCGATAGCGGCAATATTGGCCGTAATGGTGGTGCCGATGTTTTCCCCTAATACAAGGGCACAAGCGGTGGGATAGTCAATGAGTCCCTTTGCGGCACAGGTAAGCGTAACAGCCATCACCGCGCTAGAGGATTGGAGCAATACCGTAAGCACGGTTCCTACGCCGATTACACCTAATAAAGAAAGAAGTGTATTAGGTCGAAATTTAACAATCCACTCCACCACAGCGGATGAATTTTGCATATCAGGTAGGACTCCCTGAATGAGCGACAACCCTAAAAACAGTAACCCGAACCCCACCATGGCCTCCCCGATACGGCGTGCTAACGGCCATTTTTTAATAAATTGAGAGAAAAAGCCAATGCCAATCATGGGCATGGCAAACGCAGAAATGTTTACCTTAAAGCCGAGGATACTAATCAGCCAGGCTGTAGTGGTAGTACCAATATTGGCCCCAAAGATAACGCCTAAAGATTGGGATAAACTAAGCAGCCCCGCACTGGCAAATCCTACAACCATGACGGTGGTGGCTGAAGACGATTGAATAATCGAGGTGGCTAAAATACCGGACAGCGTTGCCGTAAAACGGTTGGTAGTGGCACGGGCAATAATCCGCCGCAAACGGTCTCCGGCGGCTTTCTGTAATCCGTCGCTCATCATTTTGATGCCCAACAGGAACACCCCTAAACCGCCTAATAGATTGAATGCAAGAGAAATGCCTTTCATTATCATTATTATAGCAAAATATAGATATTTCCCTACGACTTTAGCCCTTTGCTGGGTACTAGAGCAGATAATTTTTTGTGCAAGCAAGGGATCTCTTTAAAACAACACTATATTTTAAAATGCATCTCCTTACACGGCTGTGAGAGGAAAGCCGATATAAGTGATTCTCAGAAGCTTTGAGGAGAATTTTATGCATTTGCTTCTTCAGCAAAAATGGTGAGAGAATAAATAAATGCACTTATTCCGCTTCTGTTTTGCAGTGATTTAGCCAAGGTAAGGCAAGAAATTAAAATCTTATTGTTATAGTTAATATATCTTAAATAATCAAGAGATAAAAAGAAGGACAAATCGTATACGATTCATCCAACGTGCGCGATAGGCGTGCGGGTAGACTAAAAACCGCCCTTGCGGTTGGCAAAGGCGGTTTGTTAGCTATACAAAACTGTTAATTATTCCATTTGTGCCCAGTATTTTAATTCTTCAACAGACGGGTTGCCGTTGAATACTTTGCCCGGTTTAATTTGGGCAATGGTGGCCACGCTCGATTTTAAGTCTTCGGCGGTGTTTCCCATGCCGCTACTGCCGGAGGTGGCAAACAGAACAATCTTTTTATTGGAAAAATCGTGTTTCTCTAAAAATGTTTTCACAATACGCGGAGCCGTACCCCACCAAATCGGAAATCCAAGATAAATCACGTCGTACTCTTTGATGGAAATATCATTTTCCGCCATTTCCGGACGGGACGCTTCATTACTCATCTCTACCGAACTTCTGGACGTTTTATCACGCCAATTCAAATCAGCCGCAGTGTAGGGAACGGCAGGTTTTATCTCGTAGATATCCGCATCCAATGCCTTGGCCAAATTTTCTGCTACTTTTTTAGTATTTCCCGTGGCAGAAAAATATACTACTAATGCCTTTTGAATACTCAATGTAGACGTAGGTTGCTCCTTGTTGGCTACTTGGGTACTCAATGTAGACGTAGGTTGTTGTGCCTCGGCTACTTGGGTATTTAACGTAGGCATAGGTTGTTGCACCTGCGCTACTTGTTGTGGGGCAGGCTCAGTGTTACACGCCGATACGAATAGCGCCGTTATCAAAAGCAAAAGTATTTTTTTCATAATTTCTCCTTTTGGGTATTGTAGCACATTTGTCTGTGTGGGGCTTAATGAACTGCTTATTAGCTAATAGGCGGGGGAAAATATAACCCTATTTTTCTCAGATCCATCATAAAATGATAATATATATAGGACATCAGGATAACAACATAGGTATGAAAAAATCTCTTTTTTATTTTCTCAAAAACGCGGAATTTCCAGCTGCCCGCCTAGTAACTATCGTTTCTCTTTATTTTTTGTTTTTTCTAAACTTTAGTTTTTGGCGTTATATATTTACTCATGTTGATTGTTCTCATTTTATCGGTGGATTATTCGTCCTATCCGTACCGATATTTCTGTGTGCCGCACTTTATTTACTTTTCAGCCTATTACTGCTTCCGTACGTCGGGAAACCGCTGATTATTGTATTGCTTATTATTTCCGCTGCTACTAACTATTTTATGTATCAGTTCGGGATCTTTATTGATGCAGACATGATACGTAATACCTTTGAAACGGCTCCCAGTGAAGTAAAAGATTTAGTCACCATTCGTTCTGTATTATGGCTTACCTTGCTTGGCATTTTTCCCGCTTTTTGTCTAGCAAAAATTAAGATTATTTTTCGGCCATTTGGTAGAGAACTATGGAGTAGACTGCAACGTTTCCTAGTTTTAGTATTATGTCTGCTTCTTTTATTACCTTTTCTGTATAAAGACTATGCGTCTTTTGGACGAAATAATCGCCATATACGTCAACTGATTAATCCCACGAACTATCTATGGGCCACCCTACGTTATTTTCAAGAAGAACATGCAACAAAGCGAACCATCACGAAATTAGATGAAGAGGCCCAGCTGGTTCCATATCCGGATAAAAAACGAACCATCTTTATACTTGTTTTGGGGGAAACAGCCCGTGCTATGAATTTTTCATTAAACGGTTATGAACATGAAACCAATCCGAAACTTAAACAACAAGACATCGTGAATTTCCGGCATGTTAAATCCGCCGGAACCAGCACAGCTGTTTCGATACCGGCTATATTTTCCTTCTTATCACGAAAAGATTTCAAACCCAGTAAAGCTAAATACACCGAAAATATGTTGGATCTGTTGCAACAAAGTGGCTATGAAATTTTATGGAAGGAAAATGATAACGGTTGCAAGAAGGTATGCGAACGCGTGCCCTACCTAGAAATGGATGTAAAAAATGAGCAGTTTTGCGACGGGAAATACTGTAAAGATGAGGTTTTATTAGAAGGATTAGAGGAGTTTTTGACCAATCTAAAGGGGGATGCATTTATTGTGCTACATACCATCGGTAGCCATGGCCCAACGTATTATCGCCGATACCCTGACCAATTTAAGCAATTTACTCCTACCTGCGATACGGAAGACATACAAACGTGTACCAAAGAACAAATTGTGAACACGTATGACAATACCATCTTGTATACGGATCATATTCTTTCGTCCCTTATTGATATGCTGAAAAAATTTCCGGACTATGAAACCGGTCTACTTTACGTGTCTGATCATGGGGAATCTTTAGGGGAAAACGGAATTTATTTGCACAGCCTGCCGTATTGGATAGCTCCCAAAGAACAAACTAGTGTGCCCATGATTGTGTGGATGAATGAAGCCATGAAAAGTTCCAGTCACATAGACTATAATTGCTTGAAGAAAAAAGCCTCAGAGCAGAAGTTTTCTCATGACCATTTATCGCACTCCTTACTAGCCCTGATGGAAGTAGACAGCAAATGGTATGACAAAAAATTAGATCTTTTTGATTCTTGTCGGACTGCCCCTCTTCCGCGTAAATTTTAATCCGGGCAGAAATATATAGTTCGATTTTTGAAATTACCTGCTATGCTTTATCGTACTGCTAGATTTTATTGTGTTCGTAAGATTATGTATAATTAGAATTAAGAAAGAACTTAAACCCGTAACAACTGAATTTTCAATCGAGGAAGGAGTATTTTATGAAAGACAAAAAATCATTTATTTTAGGTGCTATTTTATGTGCTGGTGTTTTGTGTGGTTGCACCGGCTCAAAGTTTATTATGGATAAAAAGGCGGACAACTATACAAATATTCAGACCTATTCGGAAAGAGACCATTTTTTCTTCTGGGGTATGAGCCGAAAACACGAGCATGATTTTTCTGACATTTGCCCAAACGGAAAAATTGTTAAGATGACAACAAATAATGACTGGATTGATGAACTCCTGGTGGCTTGTACCATGGGCATCTACTATACAAGAACATTTACCGTGTATTGCGCAACGGATCCGGTTGCCAACGATAAATCTCAAAAATAACTCCCGATATAGCAGTTTTTAGGGATATTATAAAGATACAAAGCTGGAATTATCGATATTATATTCATCAAAAACCCCCTTGCAGAAAATGCGAGGGGGTTTTTATAAGATGAAGGCGTCAATGCGGCGTTTTGTATCATCCATAATTTGCGCCACATCTGCGTTTTCAATGTCTAAATTTTCAGCTTTGATACAAGATATTTCCGCAATCTCATAGAACTTTTGTGCCAGTTCTTTTACATAGCCATAGCCGTAGCTATCATCAACGATAGGCCCTCCGGCGGTCGTTACGTAATAGAGTTTTTTGGCTTTGCAAAGGCCATGGGGGGTGCCGTCTTGGTTATAGGAAAAAGTTATACCGACGACATTAATGTTTTCAATATAAACTTTTAATAATGCCGGGAAGGATAAATCCCAAAACGGAGCGGCAATTACAATAATGTCCGCCGAGGCAAATTCGTTGGCTAACTGAAACAAAGGATGATTAAAATCTCCCTTTTCTGCCAATGCCGTCCGACGATCAAGCATTTTTTCACTTAACGGAAAAAGGGCGGTTTCTGTAAGATTTCGCTCCTGCACATCGCCATTGATTTTAGTTAAAAGATAATCCGCAAGAATTTTCGTACGGGAATCTTTTCGTGGGCAAGCATTGATAAATAAAATGTTCATAGGCTTATTCTATCACATTATCGGTAATATTCTTTAATGACCCTTCTATATCCTTTTGGATACTACCAAGTCTTAAACATTCTTCTTTTTTATTTTTATTAAAAAATAAGCGACCAGCGTGCCCGTAAGAGCTAGGCCCAAAGGCCAAGCCACTAGCGCGGGCAAATGCAAGCACTCGGGCGCGATTAAGAAGTACGTCACGCTTACCGCCGTCATAAAAATTGCCGGTACGAGTGTCAGTAGATAGTTCCGCTTTTTTCCGTGCAAATACATGGTAGCGGCCCATAATACAATCATCGCTAAGGTTTGGTTAGACCAACTGAAATAGCGCCATATCACGTCGTAGGGGAGTTGGCTGATAATCACGCCTGCAAGCAAGATGGGGGCCGTTAAACGTAAGCGTTTTAAAAACGGCTTTTGGTCAATTTTGAACCAATCAGCCAGCGTCAAACGGGCCGCACGAAAAGCCGTATCGCCCGACGTAATCGGACAGACAATTACCCCAATCATCACAAATAAAAGGCCAAAGGAAATGCCGCCCCACTTTAACGGTCCGATTGTTTTTAAGCAAATGTCATAAACGGCTCCGGCCTGTCCATTATGTGCTAACATTTCTTGCAGGCCTGTCATTAAGCCACCCGTTTTTTCGTAAATGGCACAACCGGCAGCCGCCCAAATGAGTGCAATAATTCCTTCCATAATCATAGCGCCGGCAAACACTTGACGAGATTGATATTCACTGGTAATACAACGCGCCATTAAGGGCGATTGGGTAGCGTGAAAACCCGATATAGCGCCGCAGGCCACCGTCACAAACATAAGCGGCCAAATGGGCAGGTGTGACGGATGCAAATTATGAAAAGTAATCTCCGGAATAGTATACCCTTGCAAAAACATCCCGCCGGATACGCCTAGTGCCATCAGTAGCAAACAAATACCGAATAACGGGTAAAACCGCCCGATAATTTTATCAATAGGCAGAAACGTCGCCAAGAAATAATATAGAAAAATAAGCGTAAGCCAAAAATAGGTATTGATAAAAATACTGTTTGCTGCTACATGTCCCTTAAATAAAAACACCAGTAAATTAGCCGGCCCCACCGCAAATACGGTCCCCACCATCACCAGCAAAATCACGCTAAAAACACGCATACAGTTTTTGATTTTTGGGCCCAAATAAATGCCCGTCACTTCCGCAATAGATTGGCCCTCATGACGCATGGATAAAAATCCGCAAGCAAAATCGTGCACCGCTCCCGCAAAAATAGTGCCCAGCGTAATCCACAAAAACACACTCGGCCCCCACAACGCGCCGGAAATTGCTCCAAACACCGGCCCTAAACCGGCAATGTTTAACAGTTGCACTAGCACCATCCGCCAAAGAGGCATCGGCACATAATCCACCCCGTTAGCCAAACGGAGGGCGGGAGTTTCGGCCTTTGTTGGGTCGAAAACATGCTCCACGTATTTAGCATATGTAAAATAAGAAAGGATAAGCAGTCCTAAACAAGTAAAAAAGCTAATCATAAATGGCTCCTGATTTATTCTACAATTTTCAAAGTGCCACTCGTAGACCTGCCAATTAACTCAACACACAAAATCAGGCAAATTTCTGCCAATTTGCATATGCCACCACTTTGACTATTTTGTTTCAAATTTTACCAATCGCTGTCTTTGCCCATTTCATTTACCGGCAAACGCTCTCCAAAAGTAAAAGAGCGGGGTAATTCGTGCGACGATAGGTGTTTGGATAGATTCATGCGTATATCGGCCAAACTTTGCTCGTTATATCCTAAGTTTAATACGATAAACGCCTTTAATCGTTTGCCTTCATCGGGGCGCATCAGACGCACCCGGCAGGCCTTCACAGCCGGATGCTGTTGCAGTACTTCTTCCACATGTTTAAGAGAAACATTGACACCCGCCACCTGCACCACGCGATCTATCCGTTTGAGGGGGAAAATTCCGCGTGGGGGGACAAATTGAACTCTATCCGGAAAAGATAGCCACCCCTCAATTCCTTCA
>JAFXOI010000041.1 GCA_017528825.1 Elusimicrobiaceae bacterium
ACAGGACTTTGTGTAGCACTTTGAAGAAGATTTATTCCAATATTGACAAACCGGAGCCGCCGTATTACAGCATTTTTCTTGATTTGGATTGTCTGAACAACTGTTGCCGCCGGTTCCCTCTCCGCACACTAAATACACCCCTGCTTGTCCGTTAATCGTTAAATTTTTCCAGCTGATTTTATTATCGGTTGCAGTACACGTCGGAAACGCTTTGCTCCCCAATTTTAACCCTGCAATCGTCCCTTCTTCCGTTTCCAGCGCTTGCACTTGTGCGGGCAGTGTATTTACCATAAGGTTCTTTTCAAACACTAAACTGCCGCGGCTAGCTGAACCTTGCCCGCTCTTTAATGCATTGGCCTGGGCATCGTGCCCTGCTAAAGTCAATGTAACATCCTCGTCTACCGACATAGAATTAACTTGCAAATCTTTGATAACCTCTAATTTACACTCCCGGATTAATCCCATATCGCACGGCCCCGTTACCGTCACATCTTGATACACCATGTACGGAGTCGGAAAATAAGTAACCATAGTAATCTTATTGTCTGCCGCATAAGCCGCAGCGCTCAATAAAAATAAGCCCGCCATCATAGTTATTTTTTTCATAGAGAATCCTCCAAAAAGAATAAAGAAAAAACGCTATAAGAAAATGTTATTTTAAAATGAGGAAACTGTCAAGTGTTATTATACCCTTGCAAACTCACATAAGCAAACAGACAAAAACATTAAAAAAGGCCAACCGAGAATTCCGGTCAGCCTTTTCCGTAAGATTAGATTTATTGAATAATCCCCATTTCTTTGCCCACCTTGGCAAACTTCTCGGCGGCAAATTCCAAATCGGCCCGCGTATGACCGGCTGTTACAATCGTACGCAAACGCTCTTTGCCGCGCGGTACGGTTGGAAATACAATGGCCAGTGCAAACACACCTTCTTCAAATAAGCGGCGACTGAGCTCTTGGGCTTTGGCACTATCGCCCACCATCACCGGCGTAACGGGAGTTTCACTGTGGCCGGTATCAAAGCCGGCTTTCTGCAAGGCAGATTTAAAAAAGTGTGTATTATCCCACAAAGCTTTCAAGCGTTCCGGCTCATTTTCAATTACATCCAGCCCTGCTAAACACGTGGCAATGACAGAAGGCGGTTGTGAACTGGAAAACAGAACCGGCCGCGCGGTAGATACCATATAGTCGCGCAGTTTCTGCGGACCGCACACATAGCCGCCCACCGCCGCAAATGCCTTAGATAAAGTGCCGATTTGAATATCTACTTTGCCCTGCATATGAAAATGTTCTACTGTACCGTGACCATGTTCCCCAAGTACGCCCGAAGCGTGTGCATCATCAATCATCGTTAGTACACCGTGTTTATCGCACAGTTCCACAATATCGGGCAACTTACAAATATCTCCGTCCATGCTAAATACGCCGTCAGTCACTAGTAATTTACGGCGGGCACGTTTCACTTCTTCACTTTCCAAAATCTCTTTCAGATGTGCCATGTCGCTATGACGATACACCTTCTTTTGTGCTTTGGCTAAACGCCCCCCGTCAATGATAGAAGCGTGATTTAATTCATCGGAAATCAGCACGTCTTGCGGGCTGGTCATCAAACATTGGCAAGTGGCTGTATTGGCCGTAAAACCCGATTGGGTCAAAATGGCAGCTTCGGCCCCTTTGAACTTGGCCAGGCGTTTTTCTAATTCCTCATGCATACTCATCGTGCCGATAATGGTGCGTACGGCCGCGGTGCCAATACCATATTTTTCAATAGCTTCTATCGCGGCTTTTTTTACTTTGGGATGCGTGGTCATATTCAAATAATTGTTAGACGTTAAATTGACCACTTTTTTCCCGTCAATCACGGCCACCGGTGCTTGTTCACTTTCCAAAATATGCAGTTTAATCAAACGGTTTTCCGTTGTGAGTTGTGTAAGTTCTTCATCTAGAAAAGCAAATTTTTTGTTCATAATTTCTCCTTAAGGAACCATTATAACTTTACCGCATTTGCGCTCCGGATCCATCATGGCCGCAAAGGCTTTTTCAAAATCTTTCATTTCAAATTCGTGCGTAATCACCGGACGCGGATTAATTTTCCCACTTCGTAGTAGCGCATCCATGGTGTACCAACTTTCATACACTTGCCGTCCGGTTAGGCCCTGTACTTGCACGCCTTTAAACACAATCAAATTCGCGTAATCAATCGTAATCGGCCCGCCCGGAAGCCCAAACGCCACAAAGTGTCCCGCCGGCTTAATGGCGTGCAGGGCCAAATCAATCCCCGCAGGATGACCCGACATTTCAATCACCACATCGACTCCTTTTTCATCTCCGGAAGCCTTGATAATTTTTTCCAAAGCACCCGCTTCACTGGGGTCAATAATGACATCCGCTCCCATTTGCTCGGCCAGTTTTTTGCGGAAGGCAGAGGTTTCGGTGGCAATCACTTTGGCCGCTCCGGCCGCCTTGGCTACATTGGCCGCAAACAACCCTTGCGCACCCATACCGTTAATGAGCACTGTCTGCCCCACAATGTCATTTTTAAGCGTGGCGTATACGGCATTGCCCAAAGGCTCCATAATAGAACCGATATCTTTTAAGGAATCGTCTTTGTGTTTCCACCCGCATCGCGCCGGAATGGCCACATACTCTGCAAAACCGCCTTGCCGGTCCAGCCCAATTGTTTGATTGTGCGCACATACATCCCGGTGATTGTGGCGGCATTCGTAACATTGGCCGCACCACACATGCGATTCAATGGAAATAAAATCCCCTTTTTGAAATCCGTGTGCATCCGGCCCCATATCTACCACAGTGCCACACAATTCATGTCCGAAAATAAAAGGAATAGGAATGCGTTGCGGGGCCCATCCCGTATAATTATAAACAGGCAAATCACTACCGCAAATAGAAGTTTTATAGATTTTAACTAACAACTCGTCCCGACCAATTTTAGGAAGATCTACATCAATGTATGCTGCCCCTTTGGCAGGCTTAGTTTTGCAAAGCGCTTTCATGCTATTGCCTCCGAATATCCTTCTTTTTTTATTCTACATTAATTTATCGCTTTTGCAACAATTCTTTATCTACTTAAAGATTTTCATTACTTAACGCTCAAACTCTTTCAACAAAAATGCTAAAATATATAGGAATATACAACATTGTGTGAATGAGAATTTAACAAAAGAGGTTTTAGTTACATGGAAAAGTATTTATCTTCTACAACGTTTCAACCGGCGCGGCCTTCCGTGCCGCAGCCTCAGTCGGCTGAACTCCCTACCGGATACGGCACGACCGAAAGCTATTTGCTTCCTAAAGATCCGGCTTGGATGTTTTTATTTTGGGAAATTACCAACGAAACATTTGACTATGTCCGCCAACAATATGGCCAAGACACCTTGAATCAATCCCGCACCGTCATCCGCTTGTATGATATTACCGGTGTGGATTACTTTGACGGTAATAATGCCAACACCTACTACGATATGCCGGTAGTATTTGATGCCAAAAGCTGGTACATTCACGCCCCGCAAGCCGGCCGCAGCTATATTGCAGATTTAGGTTTTGTAACCCCGCAAGGGCAATTTATCCTACTTACCCGCAGCAATGTAATTACGTTACCGCCGGGCAAAGTATCCGATATCATTGATGACCAATGGATGAGCGTAGAAGGAGATTTCATTAAATTATTAGAACTCTCCGGCGCGGCTCATATCGGACTGGGAGCCAGCGAACGCATCCACGTACTGGATCAACGCTGGCGCTTAACTGAACTGGCCGGAGCCGCTCAAGCTCCCAGCTCTACGCGATCCTCGTGGACTTCCTTTGCTTTGCATACCGCACCGGCCGTGGCAGAAGACGAAGATATTTGGCTCAAAGCGGACTGTGAAATTATTGTATACGGTTCTGCTTCCCCCAATGCCTTTGTCACAATTAACGGAAAAGAAATTCAATTAAAAGACGGCAAATTTTCCTTGCGCCAAGCCTTGCCTTCCGGCGCGGTACTGGATTTGCCTATCAAAGCCACCAATAAAAAAGGTGACAAAATCCGCCAAGTACACATTAAAGCCTTGCGCGAACAGGGGAAATAACTATGGGACAAGAAAAAGGATATTTAGCACTTGTTTTACATGCTCATTTGCCGTTTATCAAACATCCGGAATATCCGGATTTCTTAGAGGAAGATTGGTTCTATGAAGCCATGGTGGAAACCTACCTGCCGCTACTAAATGTATTTGAAAATCTGACTGCGGAAGGGGTCGATTTCCGGCTCACGATGTCTGTTACGCCGCCTTTGTGCAACATGATGAGCGACCCGCTACTCATTGACCGTTTTTCGCACTATTTAAATCAGCGTGTGGAACTATCCGGCAAAGAATTGGAACGCACCCGCGGTACCGAATTTGCCGGCGTGGCCCAAATGTATTATGACAAATTCCGCCGTCTCAAAGATTTGTTTGAAAATGTCTATCACCGCCATGTGTTGGAAGGGTTCAAAAAATTTCAAAACATGGGCAAATTGGAAATTATTACCTGCGGAGCTACCCACGGATATTTGCCGCTGATGGTACACAAAGAAAGCGTCAATGCTCAAGTGAAAATCGCCGCTAATGATTATCGCTTGCGCTTTGGAAGAAGTCCGCGCGGGATTTGGCTTGGGGAATGTGCCTATAATCCGGGTGATGATAAATTTCTGCGCGATGAAGGGATTCGCTTCTTCTTCATGGAATCGCACGGTATTTTGCACGGAACTCCGCGCCCGAAATACGGTATTTACGCACCCGTGTACTGCCCTAAAACCGGCGTAGCCGCTTTTGCGCGCGATATGGAATCTGCCCAACAAGTATGGAGTGCCGATTCCGGTTATCCCGGCGATGCCCGCTACCGCGAATTTTACCGCGATTTAGGCTATGATTTGGACTATGATTATATTAAACCCTATCTGCACTCGGACGGGGTCCGCCGCAATATCGGTATGAAGTATTGTAAGATTACCGGCAAAGTACCCCTCAATCAAAAAGCCCCCTACAACCCGGCCGAAGCACGCAGCGTAGCGGCTGAGCACGCGGGCAACTTCATGTTTAACCGCCAAAAACAAATTGAGTATTTGGCTACACTCATGGACCGCAAGCCGCTCGTGGTGTCTATGTATGATGCGGAATTGTACGGTCACTGGTGGTATGAAGGGATTGATTTCTTAGAGTTCTTATTTAAGAAAATCTACTACGATCAAAAAGACATTAAACTGATTACTCCTATGGAGTATTTGGAAATGTATCCGGTCAATCAAACCGTGCAACCTTCTATGTCCTCTTGGGGAGATAAAGGATATCACGATGTATGGCTCAATGCCGGCAATGACTGGATTTATCGTCATTTAATCAAATCGGCCGAGCGGATGATTGACTTGGCTAACCGCTTCCCCAACGCAGACGGCCTGCTCAAACGCACGTTAAACCAAATGGCGCGCGAACTGGTGCTGATGCAATCTTCCGACTGGGCATTTTTGATGACGACCGGAACAGCCAAAGAATATTCCACCAAACGCACCAAAGACCATGTGCAACGTTTCAACGAACTCTACGAGCAAGTCAAGCATAACCGCATTAATGAAGCGTATGTATATGACCTGGAATGCAAGGACTCTATCTTCCAAGATATAGACTATCACGTGTATGCAACAGAAATAAAAGATAAAGTCTTAGCAGAGTATAAATAAGGAAAAAGATATCAAAAACCCCGCTCCAATGAGCGGGGTTTTTTAATAATGTGTTTTTTCTAAATCTTCTTCCGGAAGCGGCTCAATGACTTTTAACCGGTTCCAAAACTCTTCGATACTTTGAATACGTTCTTTTGGATCTTCTTTCAAGGCATCCGCCAGTAAACTGTCCACTTCTTGCGGAATGGCAGGCGCCAATTTAGAGGCAGGATAAATCCGCTTGGTGGCAATATCAAATCCTTTCACGCTCCAAGGTACTTGCCCCACCAGTGCTTCATACAAACACAGTGCCAAGGAATAAACATCAGATTGTTTACGCATAAAACCTTTCTGCTGTTCGGGGGCCATATAGGCCGGAGTGCCGGCCACCGTGCGTGCGCCGGTTTCGCCTTCCATGGATTTTTTGGCTACTCCAAAATCCATCACTTTGGCCGTTCCGTCTTCTTTAATCATAATATTGCCCGGCTTTAAGTCACAATGGATGATATCTTGCGAATGTGCGTAATGTAAACCGCGGCATACATACTCAAAAATCTTTTTCGCTTCCGAGAACGGCACCCGTCCGTCAATATCTAGCCGCGTTTCCAAGGTTTGTCCGTCCACATATTCAAACACGAGATATAAACTGCTTTCCGACTCAATTACCGTATAAATTTCTACAATGCACGGGTGACGCAGTAAGGCCACCATACGGGCTTCAGCCAAAAATTGCTCGCGGACGTAGGCGCTACGCACCAGCTCCGGCCGCACCCGCTTAATGGCCACTTTACGTTTTAGCACCTTATCGTAGGCCTCATATACCTTCCCCATACCGCCTTCCCCAATTTGGCGCAAGAAATCGTATTGTTCTTTGACCTCTACTTCCTTGCGGCTAAATGCGGTCTTGGGCCCGCGACGGAACACATCTTCATAACGCAAATAGATGAAAACAGCAATCGCAGCCAGCACTGCCATAAAATAAAGCAACAACCAAGAAGGAGATAAGCTATTTCCCTGCGGGTTGGCAGTCGGCGTATTATTTTTGGCATTTACTTGTGCATCCAAATCTTGTTTAACTTTTTGAGCCATTTGGGATTTCGGATTTAGACGTAATGCTTTATCCACATCCAATCGGCAACGTTCATAATTTTTAAGAGCCAAGTAAGCACGCGCACGCAAAATATAGGACCGCGAATCCTGCGGAGCTACGGCAATGGCATTACCGGCGGCATAGACTACATCCTCGTATTTTTCCAATCCGTCATAAGCAATGGCTAGCAATAAATAAAAACGTTTATCCAGTAAGTTCTTGGCAGTCAAATCATTAATCCGGTTAATGGTTCCCTGAAAATCTTTTTCTTTTAGACGCTGATTCAGCGCAGCAATTTCCGCATCTCTGGCCGCCGCGTCAAATAAAACAGGCTTTGATACTGTGCCGGTGCTAATGCGATCTGAGAAATTCCCGCCCACCATCAACGGAGCAGCAGTCTGCCCTCCCGAAGCGGCCCAGGCACAAGTCACGCCTAAAAAAAGACAAAGAATAAATAAAAATTTGCGTAGCATATTCATATTCTAGCACAAACAAGAGAAGTTGTAACAGCATTTTCTGCCTACCCAGCAAGAAACTAAATTACTATAATGTAAGTATGAACACGCATCCCATTGGCATTTTTGATTCCGGTTTAGGCGGTCTCACTATTTTGAAGGCCATTTGCCAAGTGCTCCCCAAAGAGAGACTCATTTACTTTGGAGACACCGTCAATATGCCTTACGGCTCTAAATCCAAAAAGGCCGTTACCCGCTACTCTTTAGACATTGCCCGTTTTCTAGAAAAGCAACAAGTTAAACTGATTATTATTGCCTGTAATACAGCCTCTGCTTTAGCCTTACCGGAACTGCAAAAACAAATTTCGGTGCCCAT
This sequence comes from Elusimicrobiaceae bacterium, assembly GCA_017528825.1. Classification (NCBI taxonomy): domain Bacteria; kingdom Pseudomonadati; phylum Elusimicrobiota; class Elusimicrobia; order Elusimicrobiales; family Elusimicrobiaceae; species Elusimicrobiaceae bacterium. Next base: position 7,617 of record JAFXOI010000041.1, read on the forward strand.
TATCGGTGTGATTGAACCGGGGGCCCAAGCCGCCGCCCACAAAACCCGCAACGGGAAAATAGCCGTCATCGCCACGGAAGCCACCGTGCAAAGCAAGGCCTATCCCAAAGCCTTAAAGCGGATTTCCCCAAAATTGCACACTTCTCAGCAGGCCTGTCCTTTGTTTGCCTCGTTAATTGAAGAAGGATGGATTCACAAAATAGCCGGAGAATATATTATCGCCGATTATCTAAAATCAGTTGCCAAGAGCGGTTGCGATACCGTTATTTTGGGATGCACCCACTATCCGGTGATTAAGCAAAAGATTGCACGCTTTTTAGGTAAAAAAATTCAGTTAGTAGATTCGGCGCAAGTATTAGCCCAAGAAGTGCAAAAACATCTCACTAAAACCAATCAACTCAACACCACCGGACGGGGTAGCTTAAAAATTTACGCCAGTGACGACCCGGCCCGTTTCAAACGTCTAGCCAAATATATTTTAGGACGCGAACTCTCTCGTGTATGGCTGAAAAAACTCAATTAACGCTTTATACCGATCCCCGTTTAACCGCACTCGGCATTGTGCACGGCACCACGGACCGCGCGTGGGGAAATATGCGTCTGCCCGACTCTGTGCAAAATTTATGGCAGCATACCGGTCTATCTTCCCAACGCATCCTACGTTTCAAACAAACCCATTCAGACCGTTTACTTGTCATCCGTGAGGCGAAAGAGGCGCAAGCGGTTATAGCCGCAACGCCCACTGAAGCAGACGGATGGATTCTTTCCGCCGCCGAATGGGGAGCGGCTATCATCACCGCTGATTGCGTGCCCCTTTTCTTGTGGGATGAAACGGCTGACGTCATAGGATTATCTCACTGCGGCTGGCGTGGGGTGGCCGCGCAACTCCCAGCCAAAACCGTTCGCCACTTGCGCCAACAAGGTGCCAAAGGCCGTTTGTCGGCATGGATAGGGCCGCACATACAAGCCTGTTGTTTTGAAGTACAAGAAGATGTAGCCCGCCAATTTCCGCAGGCTGTATTACACAAAAACGATAGGTTATTCGTGGACCTAAACCAAGCCATTAAACAACAGCTTATTGGCGAAGGTTTAGAGGCGGCAGATATTGCTTTTTCTTCGCATTGCACCTGCTGCGAACCGCAACACTTCTTTTCTTTCCGGCGTGATCATGTCCCCGATGCTATGTTGTCTTTTGTCTATAAACCCTCTTGCAAACAGCGCACGGATTTTATTTAATAGAAACATGGAACATAAAGCAAAAATTCTCTTAGCCGATGACAGCCCTTCTATACGAGCCTTGGTATCGGAAATTTTGGAAGAAGCTGGCTTTACGGTTATCACGGCTGAAGATGGCCAACAGGCCATTGAAAAAACCTACAAAGAAAACCCGGATTTATTAATTTTAGATTATGAAATGCCCTATAAAACAGGCTTTGAAGTAGTGAAAGAAGTACGCAGTCACACGGGCTATTTACATACCCCTATTATTATCTTTACCGCTGTAACAGCAAAACAAACCAAATTGGAAGGTTTGGAACTGGATATTGACGATTATTTAACCAAACCTACAGATGCCGACGAAGTAGTGGCCCGCGTTAAATTGTTGCTCAAGCGCAATAAACAAAAAATGGACTGCAATCCGCTGACCCGTTTGCCGGGGAACCCCTCCATTCAAGCGCGGATTGAAAGTGAGATTTCTTCGGGTCGAAAATTTGCTGTTTTATATTGTGACTTAAACAATTTTAAGGCTTACAATGACAAATATGGTTTTGCCGCCGGAGACAGAGTGCTCCTTTCCACAGCACGCATCTTAACTACGGCCGCCACGGCTGATCCGCATTCGTTTGTGGGGCATATCGGAGGAGATGATTTTATCATCGTGTGTGCATTGGACTATGCCGAAAAAATTGCCCAGCAAATTGTAGCCGATATGACGCATTTGGCCCCCAGTTTTTACAATGAAACAGACCGCCAACAAGGATATATGCTATCAGTCAATCGCAAAGGCGACACGGAAAAGTTCTCTTTCCTTTCTATCGGAATTGGCATTGTACACAACTCACTCAAACCGCTCACCTCTTTTGCCCAAGTGAGCAATATCGGCACAGAACTCAAGTGTTTAGCCAAACAACACGAGGGCAGTTATTACGCCATAGACCGGCGGGGTAATTCATAAAAAGCGGTTTTAATAGCGTCTGCCAATATCAATGGACATATTGTCCGTTTATCATATCCACTTGTTGCTTCACCATTGCGCAACGCTCTGGGGAACAAGCAGGTTTATCGCCACAATTGCCACAACAACAAGAACTATCATTATATGTAGCATGTTTACAGCCATAACTACCATTTACATTCGGAGTTTCATAACAAACAGAATCATTAGAAAAAGTGCCTCCATCACAACCACCATAAAAACTACGGCTGATACAAAGCGAATCATCAAACACAGCATTTCGACAGCCTGACTGTGCATACACCGAAGATGAAACACATACAGAACTGTTTGAAAAATCAGACCCATTACAACCATCGCTTGCGGCTACACAAGTAGCATTCGTAAAAGTGGAATTTTGACAACCTCCGCTTGAGTATTGATAAATTCCCTCACATACTCCCCCCTCACCGACTTCTAAATTTTTCTCCCCTTTTACTTTATACCCACAAAACTGCGTAGTTTCATTATAGGACATACCTAACCCTACGCATCTATCTGCATTTGTTTTATAACATTTAGCAGTTTTCTGCCCAAAGAAACCATCAACTTCATCACACGTGGCTTTATCAACAGACTGGTCAAGCAAATAACGCGTATAGCCGCCTTCTGCATTTAATTCTTGCCCTTGTAGCAAACCACCGCAAAGTCTGTTGGCGCGCTCATCTCCGGTGGCCGCTTCACAATGTAACTGTCCGGCAAACGTCGGACTCTCATCTAAATAACTAGCAAGCCGTACATTATCGAGCTTACTATTGGTAACGCGGATGACATTGGGGTCGGCCGTATTATTAGGGGTTACTAAAGCAAAGGTTAAATCCGTATTATTCATAGTAACATCTAAATTAGCCATTTCATCCGTATAAGACCCGTTAGTCATTTTAATGGCTTCTTCGGCATCTTTAATGGCTTTGGCACCCGGCAACATGGTGCTCCAATGGCTTTTATCCACCGCCCCTTGATACATAGGGATAGCAATAGCTGAAAGCACTCCGATAATCAGTACGACTACTAGTAATTCCACCAGCGTGAATGCTTGTTTATTTTTTTGCATACGATTCTCCTTTTGTTTCTGTTTTTAGAAAATGAACGCAAAAAAACGGCTGCTATATTTGAGTCAATCTCAGGTAACCCAAACACAACAGCCGTGGTTTGCTATCATCCGAAGATGATAGCAAACACTCGGCACTACATATCCAAGGGATCAGCTCGGATATGTAGTGCCTAAAACGACTGTTCTTGGACTGAGATTGACTTTGGCTTAGCCAAAGTACACCGTACTCTGCATACGGTTCCAAAAACAGATTCAAATTGTAACTACGGTTTCAGTATAGCAAATTTATTTTTTGAAAGAAAGCGCTTGCTGGCAGGCGTCTTCCCAAGAGAAAACCGGGGCAGTTCCGGTGACGACTTTGCTGGTAAATAATTCCACATTAGAGACCGCGTGAATAACTGCATCTACAATCGTGCCTTTGTGAAATTCCTTTTCTACCACATCCAGTACGCTTTCCGGATTGCACGGAGCCATGATTAGTTCTACCCCGCCTTGAATCATTTTCAACGCGGCCGCGGCTTCATTTTTAATATGGCTTTGAAAAAGCGGCGCACTAATCACGCATCCTTTGTAATTGAGGCGTTTTTTAAGTAGCTCTTTAATGATTTTATCTGACATCATGGCGCGGTTGGCAGGGTCTATATTACTAAACACCATGTCGGAAGGCATCACGGCATCTGCTCTGCGGAACATATGTTTATAGGGCACAAATTCCGCTTCTTCCATTTGTACCAATGTTTTTAAGATTCCGTTGACCCCCGGAAAGTATTTAATACAGTTAAGTACCCCTCCGTTTGCCGCACCGGCCGTATAATCGCCGCACAAACGCGCCACGGTCATCGGGTTCTCGCCAAAAGCAGGGCTTTGATATCCGATATCCACCACCGGACACAACAACCAATCTATTCCTAAACTCCGCGCCAAACGCGCCGTTACTAAACCTTTGCGATAAGTGGCTTCCGCATCGGCCGCTTTGCCTAATTCCTCGTTAGAGGGTAAAGCGGGCGAATCCGACACCACTTCAGACAAATCTTCTTCAAGATCAGCGCAAATCAACAAATGGTCATAAGGAGAGGCTTCTCGTACGGTATCAATAAATTGTTTCGTTTCGCGTGCATTACCGCCATACACACAAAAGCCACCCACTCCGCGTTTGGCCGCTTCCGTGGCGGCCTTAATATCACTTTGACCAAACCAAAATCCGGGGAAAACCACACGGGCTGGATTCATATCATTTCCTCACTCATTGCAAGATAGACGGAAATAAGGCTTCTTCCGTGTCTGAGGCTGGTATTGGCTCATAGGAGGCTTCTTTTTCCTCCGTTTCCTCTATAACATCCGGACTGAGCGGCGGTTTTTGCGCAGTGCGTATCCATTGCAATAATTCTGCAGACACCCACGCATCTAAGAGTTCATGCCCTTTTTTATCATACGCCGTAGCGAAGGTAACATTTCCTTCCCCACTGCTTAAGAAAGCCACATTGCGCATGACGCTGGCTTCTAAAAATGTTTTTTTATCATCAGCGGCGGCCGCAATAAATACCGGCCCTTTATACACACGTAGCGAAGGAATCGGCAATACATCTCGGAAATTGGTGACCGGTGTTAGTAATGCCAGCCCCCCTAACGACGGCCACAAACTGGCCGCTTTGGCCGCTACATTGGCACCCATTCCCACACCAATGAGCATGATATCTTCTTCCGGAACGCCCTTATCTTGCAAAAATTCAATGGCAGCATTTACATCTCGTATCATTTTGTTGTATTCATTATCTACGCCTTCTTTTGCAAAAGAACGATATGCCCCCTTGTTCACACTGCTACCGTGACCGCGCAAATCCAGCGCCAAATATCCTATTCCGCGTGCGGTTAATTTTCCCGCAAATGTTTGAAAATCCTGATGATTTTTGCCGATATCATGCAACAAAACGACCGTTTTAGACTCTGCTTTTGACGGCACATACCAACCCGCCACTTTCCAGCTGTCTTGAGTGGTTAAACTGACTTCTTGCGGTTGTGTTTGGGCCATCAACAAACCCACGCTCAAACACAAACCTATACAAAACCAATATTTTTTCATGGTAAAATTTCTTCCGGCTTAAACCATAAAGCAATCTCGCGCGCAGCATCCTCTGCAGAGCCGGAAGCATGCACTGCGTTTTGCATGACATCATTTTTAATACAACCGAACTGACCGCGCAAGGTCCACGGATCTGCTTTTTCCGGGTTGGTAGCTCCTAAAGCTGCTCTCACTTTAGTAATAGCGTTTTCTCCGCGTAACACAAAAGCATATAAGCGATGATCCGGCAAATGGTTATAGTCGCCCATCATAAAACGAACGACTCCATCCAAAAAAGGAGAACCTGCCAAATTGGCATAATGTGTTCGTAATAATTCTTCGGTGGCACATACGGCTTTGGCGGCCACAATATCTAGACCTAAGGCTTCTAAACGGCTCAGAATAATGCCAGTTAATCGTTTTTCAATGGCATCGGGTTTTATTAAAATCAATGTTTGTTCCATATGCATATTATACCTAAAAAACTACACAAGAACCCACCCTTCCTATGATATAATAATATAAAGTGAGGTAATCTCTATGAGCGATAAGTCTTCTCTTCGTTTTGGTGTCATTGGTGCCGGCAAAATCGGCACGTTTCATACTCGCACATTGGCTAAGATGCCCGGCGTAACTTTAGTCGGCGTGTGCGATCCGGATTTAATGCGCGCCCAAAAATTGGCGTGGGAATATAATGCTACCCCTTATTCCAAAATGGAAGAATTGGTAGGCCAAGTGGATGCCATTATCGTGGCGGCCCCCACACACTTACATCATCAAATCGGCATGTATTGTTTGCAACACGGAGTACATACCTTAGTAGAGAAACCGATTGCCGTTACCTTAGAAGAAGCACGCGATTTAATTCAAACAGCCAAATTGCATGACCGCATTTTGCAGGTCGGTCACGTGGAACGTTTTAACCCGGCGGTAGTAGAAGCCGTTAAGTATATAGAAAATCCGCAATTTATTACCATGAACCGCTTAGGGCCCTACGATGCCCGCATGTCTAATATCGGCGTCATTTTAGACTTAATGATTCATGATATCGACTTACTTTTAACTCTGGTGAAAAGTGAAGTGGTCAGCGTAGATGCCACGGGGCTAAGCGTATTTTCTAAGCATGAAGATATTGCCAACGTGCGCATCCGTTTTGCCAACGGCGCTTTGGCCGATTTAACAGCCAGCCGTGCCAGCTTTGAACGTGCACGTTTTATGCATTTATTCCAACAAGATGCTTATATTTCCGTGGACTTTATGAATGCACGAGTTAAGCTGTACAAGAAAGAAAAACCGGTTATTACCTCTATGCAAGATTTGACCGTAGAGTATCCGCCGGTAAAAAAACAGCTGCCCATCACCGCGGAAATCCTGCATTTTATCGACTGCATCAAAACACACAGAACGCCCGCTCCCAGCGGAGAAAAAGGCAGCAAAGCCTTGGAGTTGGCTTTGAAAATCACCGACAGCATCCACCGCTTTGATATCCCTAAAACCGGGCACGTGCGTACTCCCAAACCGGTGCAGATGGTGCACGACGTAGCCAAGGCCGCGCAAATTATGTTTGATGAGACTTTCAGCCAGTTTAAACAGGATAAATAATATGCCTACCATTACCCCCTTGACTAAACGTATTTTACTGGTAGCCGGTGACATTTCCGGCGACTTACACGCCGCTTCTTTGATGAAAGAACTCAAAAAGGCAGATCCGTCTGTACATATTACTGCCATCGGCGGGCCGCGTATGCAAGAACAGGCCGATGCGTTTTTGTTTGACTTGGCTTCTCAAGGGGCCAGTGGTTTTGTAGAACCGCTGAAAAAAATGCCGTTATGGATTAGTTTGCTTAAGCTCATCCGTCAATACATGGAAACGCAAAATCCGTCGGCTGTAATTGTGGTAGACTTTTACGGGTTTAATCACCAAGTGTTGGAAATGGCTTCCCGCAGACACATTCCGGCCTATTATTACGTTACGCCGCAAGTGTGGGCCAGCCGCCAATACCGGGCTAAAAAATTGGCCGCTTTAACCAAAAAAATGTTTGTTATCTATCCTTTTGAGCCGGCCTTCCATCAGAAATTCGGTGGCAATGCCGTGTTCTTAGGAAATCCGCTACTGGATATCATGCCCGACCCGCAGCAACCGGCTGCTTCCGTGCAAGAAAACCCCAAAACCAAGGCTTGGAAACTGGGCATTTTGCCGGGAAGCCGCCGCGGAGAAATCACCCGCTTGTTGCCGGTGTTCTATCAAACCTTTAAGCAAGTACTCAAGGAGTTCCCTTATACGCAGGCCTATTTATTTGCCCTGCCGGATGCCAATGAGGCGGACTTATTGGCTTTGCTAGGTGAAGCACCGCATCCCAATTTCAAAATCGTCAAAGATAAGAATTATCAAATCCGCAGCCAAATGGATTTTATCTTGGCTTGTTCCGGCACGGCTACTTTAGAAAATGCTTTATTGGGGGTACCCATGGTAGTAGCTTATAAACTATTCTGGCCCACCTATCAAATTGCTAAAGCTATTATTAAAGTGCCGTATATCTCTCTGGTCAATTTACTGGCTCAAAAACCGCTCGTGAAGGAATTAATACAACACGAAGCAAATCCAAAAGCATTAGCCGCAGAAACCATGGCCATGTTTCAAAACCCGACCAAACTGGCGGCACAACGCGACGCCCTGTTACGCCTACGTTCTTCTTTAGGCAAAAAAGGAGTGGCTGAACGCGCCGCTAAGGAAATTCTGGCTGACATCGCCAAACAATAACTATGCCTCTTTCCCTGGATGAACTGATACGCCAATTTAAAGAATATAACCCCAACGCCGATACTACGATGTTGGAGAAGGCGTACCTGTTTGCCCAAGAAAAGCACAAGGACCAAAAGCGGGAAACCGGCGAACCCTATTTTAATCACTGTACCGCTGTGGCACAAATCTTGCTGGACTTCAAAATGGATGAAGAAACTATTTGTGCCGGTTTGTTGCACGATACGGTAGAAGATACGGGCGTTACCTCCGAGGAACTTAAACGTGAATTTAATAAAGACGTAGCGCATATCGTACAAGGGGTTACGAAAATCAGTGATTTGAAATTTTCTTCTACGGATGAAGAAACGGTGGAAAACTGGCGCAAAATGCTTATCGCCGTGGCCGAAGATGTGCGCGTTATTTTAGTCAAACTGGCCGACCGCACGCACAACATGCGCACCATGGATGTGATGCCGCCCGAAAAGCAAAAATTTAAATCTTATGAAACTATCACGCTTTATGCGCCCTTGGCCCAGCGGTTGGGAATGTTCACCATTAAAACAGAGCTGGAAGATTTGGCTTTTAAGTATTTGCATCCGGAAGAATTTAAAGATTTAGTGGCCCAAGTGGAAAAACGTACCGCAGACCGCGCCGCCGCACTCAATGAATTTAAGCGTTTATTGGAGCCGGCTCTGCAAGAAGAAGGGTTGAAATACCGCCTACTTTCTCGCGCTAAAAACTATTATTCTATCTACCGTAAAATGCAGAAACAACATCTGACCTTTGCCGAAATTCAGGATTCTCTGGGCGTGCGTATCATTACACAGAATGTGTCAGATTGTTATAAAGCACTGGGTATTGTACACTCTCGTTTTAAGCCGCTGGCCGGTACTTTTACCGATTATATTGCCACCCCTAAAGCCAATATGTACCAAAGCATTCACACCACGGTACTGGTGCCTACCGGAGATATTGTGGAAATCCAAATCCGCACCGAGGAAATGCACCGCACTTGTGAGTACGGCATCGCGGCCCATTGGCGCTATAAATTAGGCGGTAAAAAAGACAAAAACTTTGACGAAAAAATTAACTGGATCCGCCAATGGATTGAATGGCAGCGCGACTTAACCGCCCCGCGTGAATTTTTAGAGGGTTTTCAGACCGATATTAACTTGCAACAGGTCTTTGTGTTCACTCCGCAAGCTGACGTAAAACCCTTGCCGGATGGTTCCACCCCGATTGATTTTGCTTATGCAATTCACACAGATATCGGTGACCATTATATGGGGGCCAAAGTTAATAATCGCATGGTCAGCATGAACTATGTGTTCAAAACCGGCGATGTATGCGAAATTATTACTAAGAAAAACGCCCAGCCCAAACGAGATTGGTTGGAGCACGCCAAAACGGCAAATGCCCGCAGCCGTATCAAACGTTTTTTGCGTACACGCGGAGAGGAAATATGAGACCGCTTTGCCCCAGCTGCCGCCAAGCAATTGATGAAACGGATTGTTACTGCCGCTATTGCGGACATACCTTACAACCCTGCATGGGATTTTGGTATAGTCATGGGGGCATTTTGCTACTGACTTTACTGGCAGGCCCTTTATCGTTAGTTTTCGTTTGGATGTCACGCAAAATTTCCTCCACCGCCAAATGGATATGGACCGTCGGCATTTTAGCGGCGTCCTTTTATTTCTGCTATAGTTTGTACAAAACTATTCTCCTGTTGCAAAACGCTTTTTCCGCTACTTTCTAAAACTTTTCTCCCGCAACCGCTTCATTATTTGGTAAAATATGGGGTACACTTTTTTTGATTAAGTGAGGATGAACATAAGATGACAGATGAAGAAGTAAAACATAACGTGACCAAACATGGCCAACCTAAGGGCTTGTATATGCTCTTTATGGTGGAAATGTGGGAACGTTTTAACTACTACGGTATGCGTGCGTTGCTGGCGCTCTTTATGGTCAGTACCGTCATTGGTTTTACCAAAGAAAGATCCAGCCAAATTTACGGTATGTTTACGGCTTTAGTCTATTTGACCCCGGTTTTAGGCGGATATATAGCAGACCGCTATATTGGAAAACGCCATTCCATTACCATTGGGGCCATTTTAATGGCCGTAGGACAATTCACTTTGGCCTCGTACGAACTCATCAACCCGGTGCTCGCACTCGGAACGGGTTTGACGTTAATCATTATCGGTAATGGTTTTTTCAAACCGAATATTTCCTCTATCGTAGGCGAACTCTATGAACCTAATGATGTGCGCCGCGATGGTGGCTTCACCATTTTTTATATGGGTATTAACATCGGGGCTTTCTTTGCTCCGTTTGTGTGCGGATACTTGGGCGAGCCGACCAAAGGAATGGACGCTGTCTTAGCCGCCGCCAAATGGAAATACGGTTTTATGGCAGCCGGTACCGGTATGGTAATTGGTTTGGTGTGGTACTTGGTCTCTCAAAACAAATACTTAGGACACATCGGTTTGCTCCCTGTTAGCAAGAAAGCTGCAGAGGATGATCCGGAAGAAAAAGCCAAAGCAGAAGCGGCCAATCGTCCTTTGACCCAAGAAGAATGGGACAAAATCAAAGCAATTTGTACCTTCACCTTCTTTGCGGTGTTCTTCTTTGCGTTCTTTGAACAAGCAGGCACCTCTTTGAACTTCTTTGCAGACGGAGCTACCAATTTAACTCCGGTCTTGCCGTTCATTGGACAAGTCACTTTGAAAGCCTCTTACTTTCAGGCAGTCAACCCGATTTGTGTGGTGTTGTTTGCCCCGTTATTTGCCAAAATGTGGATTAAACTGGGCGATAAAGACCCCTCTATTCCGACCAAGTTCGGTTGGGGTTTGTTCTTGCAAGGTTTGGCTTTTGCCGTGATCGCGGTAGGAGCGGCTGTGTATCAATCCAGCGGCCCGGTCAGTGCTTTATGGCTGATCTTTATGTATATGCTGTGCACCATGGGTGAGCTGTGCTTGTCCCCAGTTGGGTTGTCTATGGTGACCAAATTGTCCCCGTTGAAATTTATGTCTTTATTCATGGGTATTTGGTTAGCCTCTTCGTTCTTTGGCAACCTGCTAGCCGGATGGCTGGCCAGCCACTATGAATCTTGGAGCTTGACCACCTTATTCTCCGTACCGGCCATTGGTTCTATGGTATTTGGTGTGATTATGTGGATCATGACCAAGAAGATCAAATACTGGATGCACGGTGTGAAATAATATTCTCAACGTAAAAATAGCCCTCAATTCAAATTGAGGGCTATTTTTTTAGATACAAATAAGTCCTCTTTCTATTATATATCCCAATAAATATCCTTTTCTATTCAAGCATATCTTATCTACAAATATAATTTCCTCTTTCAAAACTCGTCTTTTTATGATACCATCTATTATAGGCCGTTGTAGGAAACGGAAACTATTTTATTTTACGAGGATTTATATGAAAAGAACACCTATTATTGCCGGAAACTGGAAAATGCACAACACTTTAGCGGAATCTGCCGCATTAATCGAAGCCTTAAAAAAAGCAGGTAACAAAAACAATGCCGAAATCATTGTTGCCCCCTCTTTTACGTCGCTAGCCAAAGTGGCCGAACTGGCCAAAGGCTCCCAATTACAAGTATCCGCCCAAGACGTACATTGGGAAGATAAAGGCGCTTTTACCAGCGCGGTTTCCCCCGTGCAAGCCAAAGATGCCGGCGCCACCCACACCATTTTAGGCCATAGCGAACGCCGTAGCGTGTTCGGAGACACCGACGAAATTTTGAATAAAAAAGTAGCCGCCGCTTTGCGCCATGGGCTCACCATTATTTTCTGCGTGGGCGAAACTTTAGAAGAACGCGAAGCCGGCAAAACCTTGGACGTTATCAACGGACAAATTGTAAACGGCTTAAAAGGTTTTACCGCCGAACAATTAAAAGGTTTAATCATTGCTTATGAACCCGTATGGGCCATCGGCACCGGCAAAACCGCTACGCCGGAGCAGGCACAAGAAGTACATGCCGCTATTCGCGCCACGTTAGCCAAAGCCTACGGCGAAGATTTTGCGCAAGCCACCCGCATCTTGTACGGCGGCAGTGTCAAAGATACCAACGTAGACGAAATTATGGCTAAACCGGATGTGGACGGAGCTTTAGTAGGCGGTCAATCTTTAATCGCGGAAAAATTTGCCCGTATCATTAACTTTAACTAGGAGTTATTTATGAACTTGGCCAAATACATTGATCACACCCTTTTGAAACCGCAAGCCTCCCAAGCAGATATGGAAAAACTCTGCCAAGAGGCGCGTCAATATGGCTTTTTTAGCGTATGTGTCAATCCGTACTGGGTGCCGTTTTGCAAAGCACAACTAGCCGGAAGCGACGTAAAAGTATGCACGGTCATTGGTTTTCCTTTGGGAGCTACCCCGACGGAAGTCAAAGTATTTGAAGCCAAAAAGGCCTTGGCTGACGGGGCTGATGAATTGGATATGGTGGTCAATTTAGGGGCAATTAAAAGCGCCAATTGGGACTATGTGCTTTCCGATATAAAAGCCATCCGCCAAGCCGGAGAAAATTTTACGTTAAAAGTGATTATTGAAACGTCCGTATTAACAGACGAAGAAAAAGTAAAAGTTTGCCAACTCTCTGACCAAGCCGGCGCCGATTTTGTCAAAACTTCTACCGGTTTTACCGGCGGTGGAGCCACGGCTGCCGATGTGGCTTTAATGAAAAAATCCGTTAGACCCCAAGTGCAAGTAAAAGCCTCCGGCGGAGTACGTACTCGGGAAGATTTTGATGCTATGGTAGCGGCCGGAGCCACCCGTATCGGAGCCAGCGCCGGCGTAAAGATTATCGAGGGAAAATGATTACAGAGTGGGATATCGTTTCTAATTTAGATCCTTCCAGTTCCTCTATTCAATACACTTTGTTAATAGATGGAACAGAGCAGGACGCGCGGCTTATTGCCAAAAAATTAGAAGGCTATGTCCAAGCGCCACAACCGGCTTTAGCTCCGTTTGTATACCGATTTGATTTGCCGGCAGATTTAGATGAGGACACTTTAGAAAAGCTCCGCGTCGCTGTGCGGGAAGGGATAGAACAAGCCAAAAAAGTAAATGAGTTTGTGCCGGGAGGATCTTTAGGTAATCCGCTATTTAACGCGGAGGCAACGCAGGAGGATAAAAATTTCCCGACGTTTATCACCTTGGATCCCTCTGAAAGTTTCTTCGAGGCAAAACAAACAAATACAATGGATATCCCCTTACCGCAAGAGGCAGAGTCCGTAACAGAACCGGAAGCCGAAGCTGAAACCGAGGCCGAAGCCGAAGCTCTGCCAGCGCAGGAAGAAGATCTTCCTTCTCCGGAAAAGATGGACGTACAAGTACAATCTGTGCAAGCGGAAGAATTATCAGACCAGTTTGTCGCAGAAAATGCACAAGTTCCGTCGGATTTACCAAAGCCTGAACCCGAACCTGTAAAAGAAGCGGAGGCTTCTGCTCCGGATGCCCAACAGCCGCTAGACGATATTTTGTTGGCAGAAACAAAATACGATATGTTCGTAGACCTTGAGCAACTGGATAAACAGGCCGCCGCCAAAAAAGCCTCTTCCCAAGAAAAGGCTCCTGCAGATACGCAGGAAGACGCTTTTAATATCTTTGACCAAAAAATCAAAGATCAAACCGCTTTTATTGACTTAGCCGATATTACGGGAATTACCGAGCGCATTACACAAAAAGATTTGGAGTTTGTCAAGCACGCTACCGTGCCGCCGAGCCCCGCTCCTTCAGTACCCACACCGGATGCGCCCACCGAAGATACCGAAGAAGTATTGGACCCTTTTGAACAGTTATTAGCGGCCGCTTCTGCGCCCAAACAGCCGGAACCTACCGCAGAACAACCGGAAACACCTCAAACTATTGAGCCGCAAGAACCGCAGTCGGATCCCAAACCTGCTGCTGTTGTGCCGGCACCTGCTATGGAGGAAAAAATGAATACAGAAAATCCAGGGGAAAAGAAAACTTTTATACACTTAAAACACAAAGCTCCGGAAGCTCCCAAACCGCCGACGCCTCCAAAGCCCGAAGCTCCCGCCGCACCGGCAGCTCCTGCGCCTAAAGCACCGGCAGCTCCTGCGCCCAAGGCACCGATAGCTCCGGCACCAACATCTCATATGCGTCCGGCCAAACGTCGTTCGGCTCCGGCCGCTACATTTTTGGAAAAGACCCATACGATTGACCATTCCATTCAGATTCCTTTGACAGAACTCAATCAAAGCAATTGGTCTTTGGAAGTGCCTTTAGTTCCCACATATACCTTGGAAAACATGACGATTTCCATTAACCGTTTTGCCCATGCAACGGCTATTTCCGTCATTGATAATCCGGGTAAAATGTACAACCCACTGGTTTTACATGGTGCTAGCGGCACAGGCAAGACCCATTTCCTGCATGCAATCGGGTATGCGTTGTCTAAAAAACTAGGTCAGGAAAACGTATTTATCACTAACGGGGTGCGTTTATCCCGCGGTATACAACGTTACATTAGTGAAGGCAATTTGCAAGAATTTGAGGATTTCACCTCTAAAATGAAAGCCTTGCTCATTGATGATATCCACTTGATTTCCGTCAATGAACAAAATCGGGCGCACTTGTCTAAATTGCTGCACGACTTCCGTGCCCAAAACAAACAAATCGTCATCACTTCCAAATATCCGCCGGAAAATTTGGCAAAACTGGAAGAATTATTGGATTTCAAGTTGGATTCCGGTTGGATTTCCGAGTTGAAACAAGCCTCCGGTCCGGCCCGCTCACGCATCATTCAGAAAATGCTGGTCAATAACGGAATTAACATTTCCAACGATGATGCCAACCGCTTTTTCGGACACCCCAATATATCTTTGGGAGCTGTTTCCCGTAGTATCCGGCGCGTACGAGTACTGGAAAAATTAATTTTCCCTGACCAAGAGCCCTCTGCGCAATCGGCGCTTTCAATCTTTGACCAATTATTAGCCACCAAGGGAGAAGATCAAACCAGCTTGATTTCTCAAAAATCCGTCAATGATATCCATTCCATTTCCGTTACGGGAAAAGGAGAGTGGGGACGCATTGGATTTTTCTACCCACAGAATAGTTCTAACATGATGAATTGGCTGGTGTTTGCCTTGCAACAACGCGCCAAAGAATTGGGCATTCCCGGTGGGCCGGAATTAGCCGTACGCTCTTCCTACACTACCGACAATATCATTTCTTCCGCATTCAAAATTGCCAACTTGTGTGATAATAAAAAATTGAAAGGGGCGGTCATTTTAGGCCCTCACACAGATTTGTGCGAACCCTCTGTGCGGGATAATTTTTATGATATTCTTACGCATATGTTGGAGATTATGCTCATTCGCTGTGGCGTATTAAATACAGAAGATGCGGCAGCTCCCAGTACGTATGTTAAAATTCTAGCGGAGTTACTCAGATGAAAAAACTAAGTTATTTACTTATTGCTCTGTTGTTCCTCGGGGCCTGTGCCAGCCATTTGAAAACAGCCGTCAAAGATGGCGCTATTGCTCCTAAATTTAATGATACCCTTGTAGACAGCCAATACCTGTGGGTGCGCGGTTTCGGGGCGGCTAACCCCAAACACACGTCGGACTCTCAGCGCCGTATTTTGTCGCGCGAGGCAGCTATTGCACACGCCTATCAACGTGCCACGGAAGTTATCTACGGAGCGTCTTTAGAAAGCAATGTGCAAATTGTAGACGCCGTGTCTGACGGATCTAGCATTCATTCTTCGGCTCAAGGAGTTTTACATAATATGGAGCTAGTTTCTACCGAGTATTTGGATGACGGAGGATGTAGCGTCATTATGCGCATCAGCCGCGACCAATTACAACAAGCAGGCACCTCTTTACCGGAGCATAAATGATGAAAAGATTATTACCTCTTTTACTCATTGCACTTTTCTGTTGTAATGCTTGCCGCGTGCTACACATCGGCCCCAAAGGAGAAGGCGAATATGTAGTAGCCGAGTCTTTGGTCCCTTACGATGAAAATAACATCGCGTCCATGAAAAAAGAAGGCGAATTGGCCGCCCAACGCGCTGCCGTGGAAAAAGTGGCCGGCGTATTCCTTTCTTCTACTACCACTGTAGAACAGGCGCAGTTGATTGAAGATAAAATATCCTCTAAATCTGCCGGATTTATTCGCCGCGGTTACGTGCAAAAAGCCTATCGCAAAGGAGACCAATGGTATACCCGTGTGCGCGTGATGGTACTCATTAAAGATATTAATGATGTCATCAAACAAGCAGATCCGGATACTTTTGCCAAGAAAACAGCTATTTTGGTTACTTCGCGCGAAGTAATTAACGAAGAAGTATCTTTGAAACAAGACTGCAAACAAGCTATTTACCGCGCCTTAAAATCTCAGCCTTACTCTTTGGTAAACGGGGATAATTTAAGCCAAAACAATTTGGAAGATTCCACCGCATTAATCGATAAAGCCCGTCAAGACGGCGCACGCTTTATTGTGATTGCCGATGTGGATGCCGCCCCCTTACAAGCATTGCCCGGTATTAGCTCTCCGTTTAAGACCTACCGCGCACGAGCGAACTTAAAAGTGGCTTCTACCAAAAATTATCAAATTGTGGCTGAAGCGGCGGACCAAGTCAGCGGGTTGGATCCGCTAGAAAACATTGCCGCGCAGAAGGCCATTTCCGGTGCGTGTGAAAATGCGGCCAAACAACTGATTGACAACATTAACTCCGCTATTAATTCTGCCACTACTTTTAATTTGGTGGTACAAAATGTACACAACGTTGAACGGCTGAAACAATTGCAGGATATCTTCAAAGACATGCGCGAAATTGAAGATTATAACTTGACCAAATACACCAATTCATCAGCTTATTTTGAATTGTTGGCCAATATTGACTCTCCGGAAGAGTTAACTGCTAAGATTATTCGCCAGTACAATGTAAATTTTACCGTCATCGATATTACACCACAAAAGATAATACTGTATTTTATTTGATATGCTGGCCAATGTACAAACCTGCACGCTAAAAGGTATAGATGGTTTTGAAGTAATGACAGAGGTGGACATCTCTTCGGGGTTGCCCACCTTGTCCGTGGTAGGTTTGCCCGATGCCGAAGTAAAAGAAAGTAAAGATCGTGTCATGGCTGCTATCCGCAATAGCGGCTTTGATTTTCCTCTCAAGCGTATCACTGTCAATTTAAGCCCGGCAGAACTGCGCAAAAGCGGCACCCAGTTTGATTTGCCTATTGCAGTAGGTATTTTGGCCGCTTCTGAAGCCTTGTCTCCGGCCGCCATTGCAAAACTCAAACAACTATTATTTCTGGGAGAACTAGCTTTGGATGGATCCTTGCGCCCCTGCGCAGGCATTTTGCCCATGCTAATTTCCACCAAAGATAAATATACCGCTGTTATCCCGCCCGATAACATTTTGGAAGGGAAAACCTCCGGTGCTATGTTTGTCACACCGCGTACCTTGCGGGATTTAGCCAATTGGTTAGAAGGAAAAATTCCCGACAGCGCGGTTCAAATGGCTTATATCCCGCCGGAAACAGATGAGACAAACAATCTATTGGATTTTTCGGATGTAAAGGGACAAGCCGTTGCCAAACGAGCTTTGGAAATTGCGGCTGCGGGCGGACACAATGTGCTGATGATTGGCTTGCCGGGTACTGGTAAAAGTATGCTGGCCAAACGTTTCCCGGGCATTTTGCCGCCCTTAACCGATGCGGAAACCTTAGAAATTACCAAGATTTATTCTGTATGTAATTTAATTCAGCAAACTAAACGCCTTTCCGCACGCCCTTTCCGAGACCCGCATCACACTATTTCCGATGTGGCACTAATTGGCGGCGGTAGTACTCCAAAACCGGGCGAAGTATCCTTGGCTCATAACGGTGTATTGTTTTTAGATGAATTTGCGGAATTTTCCCGCTCTACCCTGGAGGTATTACGCCAACCGTTAGAAAATGGTTGCGTAACGATTTCCCGTGCCAAAGAAACAGTCACTTATCCGGCGCGTTTTACCTTAATTGCGGCCATGAACCCTTGTCCGTGCGGCAATTTGGGCAGTTTGCACACCCCGTGTACTTGTTCCCCTTTACAAATTAACCGCTACCGCTCCAAAATTTCAGGCCCTTTACTCGACCGCATTGACTTAACCGTACAACTCAATCCCGTCCAGTACACGGACTGGAACAAGACCGCCGAAGGAGAAACCTCTGCTCAAATCCGCGCGCGTGTCATCGCTGCCCGCCAACGCCAAGAAAAGCGTTTTGCCGGCACGCCCACCACTGCCAACGCGTTTATGACTCAAAGACAAATGAAAGAGTTTTGTGTTTTACCTTCCGGCGCAGATCAAATTTTAGAAGCGGCCATGCGCAAATTCGGCCTCAGTGCACGTAGTTTAGATAAAGTACTCAAGACAGCGCGCACCATTGCTGATTTAGAAGGGAAAGACAATATAGAAAACGCCCATTTAATTGAAGTACTGCAATACCGACCGCTAGACCGCAAGGGGGTCCCGGATTTATGAGCATCTCTGCACAAGAACGGTTGGCACGCATCCGCATAAATGCTTTTTTATATTTTCGGGCCGATTGGCTGCAACGACTGATTGATATTTTTGGTTCTGCCGAAGAAATTCTCAAGCAAAATGCAGATACGCTGGCACGGGAAGCCCAAATGAATCCTTCTACCGCCGCGCACTTCTTACAAGAGGCTTTTGCCCTTGATCCGGAAGAAGAACTGGCTAAAACAGAAAAATACGGCGGACGAATTTTAGTGCCGGAAGACGAGGAATATCCGCAATCTTTTCGAGATATAAAAGAAGCTCCGATTGCCTTGTATGTACTGGGCAAACTACCGCAAAACAAGGCCTGCATCGCCATGGTAGGTACCCGCAAAATTACCGCTTACGGACGCCGCGTTGCCAACACCCTATCTACAGATTTGACTCAAGCCGGTGCCGTAATAGTAAGTGGGCTGGCGCGCGGAGTAGACAGTGAATGTCACGCTGCCGCGGTCCGTTTACATAAACCCACCGTAGCGGTAATCGGTACCGGTATCGGACGTTGTTATCCCCCCGAAAACAGAGAGCTTGCCAAAGCTATTTTACAGCACGGGGGTGCTATTATTTCCGAACTTCCTTTTCATAAACCGCCGCATGCTTTTCACTTTCCGCGCCGGAACCGATTAATTGCCGCTTTATCGGAGGTAGTAATCGTCGTGGAAGGGGAAGTGAAATCCGGGGCGCTCATTACGGCTAAATTAGCCTTGGAAATGGGAAAAGACGTATTAGCCGTCCCCGGCCCGATTGACAGCCCGCAAAGCGGCGGCCCCAATCAGCTTATTCAAGATGGAGCAGGCGTTGTCACTTGCGTAAAAGATATAATAGACTATATACCGCAGCCGGAGCTGTTTGATTTACAGACTCCCGCTAACGCCGTTGCTGAGAGCACCCTTCCGGAGGGACTAACAGAACTGCAACAAAAAGTGTTGACACAAATCGGCTCGGGCGAAATGACGGCCGATCAATTAGTAGAAACCTTACATTTATCCGTACCGGAAGCGGCCGCGGTGCTATTTGAACTGGAAGTTAAAGGCATATTAGCCTGTAATAACGGGTTATATGCTAAAAGCAAATTTTAATTTTTTGGAGATACCATATGCCCACAAACAACGTGAAAGGAAAAAAATTAGTTATCGTAGAGTCTCCTACCAAACAAAAAACCATTAGCAAAATTTTGGGTAGCGATTTTATTGTACGTAGCTCTTTCGGCCATGTGCGGGATTTGCCCTCCCATGATATGGGAGTAGATATTGCCCACAATTTCAAACCCACCTATTTACCGGTGGAACGCGCCAAACGATTAATCAAAGAATTGGAAACCGTAGCTAAAAATGCGCCTGAAATTTACTTAGCTACCGACCCTGACCGCGAAGGAGAAGCCATTGCGTGGCACTTGGTAGAACTGTTAAAATTACCCAAAGAACGCTATCAGCGTATTTATTTCCATGAAATTACTCCTGCCGCTATCAAAGAATCGTTTGCGCATGCCCGCAAAATTGATGAAAATTTGGTAAATGCACAACAGGCACGACGCATTTTAGACCGGATTGTCGGATACAAATTATCCCCCCTCTTGTGGAAAAAAATTACTTCTGGTCTGTCGGCCGGACGGGTACAATCTGTAGCGGTACGATTACTCACGGAGCGCGCCAAAGAAATTGCCCAGTTTAAGCAACAGCCCTATTGGACACTAAAAGCACAATTTGAAAAACCCAATACACAACCGCTATTTTGGGCTCGCCTGTTAAAATGGCAAGGAAAAAATGTAGAACAGACCAAAACCTATCACCTGTTTGCAGAAGACTACAAGGTCAAAAATACTGTTTTTGATACGCCGGAAACCTTGGCGCTCGTAAACGCCTTGTTACGGCAGGGCCCCTGCACGGTAACTAAAATTGAAAAGAAAGCGGTTAAACAAAAAGCCAAACCCCCTTTTATTACCAGCTTACTGCAACAAGATGCCTATAACAAGCTCGGTTTTGCCTCTCAAAAGACCATGATGCTAGCGCAGAATTTGTATGAAGGTATTACGATTTCCGGCCAAACAGTAGGGTTGATTACTTATATGAGAACCGACTCTTTTAACGTATCTAAATTATTACAGGAACAAACCAAAAAATTTATTGCATCCAAGTACGGAGAAGAATTTGTACCGGCTAAACCCAATGTGTTTAAGAGCAAAGTCAAAGGAGCACAAGAAGCACACGAATCTATTCACCCGACCGATGTTAACCGTACTCCGCAAAGCATGAAGCCTTATTTAACACCGGATCAATATAAACTATATGAACTAATCTGGTTGCGTTTTGTGGCCAGCCAAATGGCCGATGCGGTATTTAATACGGTTACGGTGGATATTCAAGCGGGTCCTTCAGATGATTGTTTGTTACGCGCCGGCGGCAGAACGGTTAAATTCCCGGGATATTTGTCTATTTACAAAGACGAAGAAGAGTCTGAAAATGAAGAAACAGCTCTCTTGCCGGAACTGGCGGAAGGGGACGCTTTGACCTTAAAAGAAATTGCCACTAAAGACCATCAAACCACTCCGCCGCCGTATTACAATGAGGCCAGTTTGATTAAAACATTAGAAAAGCATGGTATCGGGCGTCCTTCCACCTATGCTCCTACTATCAAAACGATTTTAGACCGCAAATACATTGCCCGGCAGCCCAAAAGCAATAAGTTGGTAGCTACCGAGCTGGGTATTACAGTCACAGACAGTTTGAAAGACTTCTTCAAAGAAATTATGGACCTGTCTTATACGGCCGGTGTAGAAGAGAAATTGGACGAAGTGGCGGAAGGCGGACAGCAATGGGTGGACTTGCTCAATCAGTTTTATACCTCCTTTCAACGCGAATTAGACGAAGCCGATAAAGGTATGCAACGCCCGCAAGCCAAAGAGACGGAAGAAAAATGCCCTATTTGCGGAAAACCCATGTTGCTAAAGACCAGTCGTTTCGGGCAGTATTTAGTCTGTTCAGATAAGACGTGCAAAGGAAAAGTTAATTTAAGCAAAGAAGGCGAAAAAATTGCACCGGAAAAGACAGACGAAGTATGTGATAAATGCGGAGCCCCCATGGTCCTACGCACCGGACGGAGAGGAAAATTCTTAGCTTGTTCGGCCTATCCTAAATGCAAAAACACTTATTCGGTTGATGCCGACGGAAAGAAAGTGGTTTCCTCCGGTCCGATAGTGACCGATCATATTTGCGACAAATGTGGAAAGAAAATGGTGTTGCGTAATTCCAAACGGGGTTACTTTTTAGGTTGTTCCGGCTATCCAAAATGTCGTAACATTGTGACTATTTCTGAGGAAGAAATAGCGAAAATAAAAGCCCAACAAAATTCCTAAGGGAGCGTTTATGAAGGAATGGGTGGAAGCATTTTTGCTTCATCTGCACAATCAAAATTTTTCCGCATACACGTTGCAAAATTACCAACGGGATTTGCAACAGTTTATGCAATTTTGTGCCGCCCGAAAACTCACCCGTCCGCAAGATTTTACGTTGCAAACCGTGCGTACCTTTTTGGCCTCTTTAGCCACGCATCAATATGCCCGCAATACCACTTTACGCAAGATAGCTGCTTTGCGCAGTTTTGCTAACTATCTACTGGAGCAGGGCGTTTTGGAAACTAATCCTTTCAAATTGTTACCGGCCCCCAAACGGGAACGGTTACTACCTAAATTTTTGAACATACAAGAAACAAACCGTTTAATTGATACCGCCGGCGAAAAAGGCCTCTTTGCTTGCAGAAATCGCGCCCTGATAGAACTTATTTATTCCAGCGGACTACGCCGCAGCGAAGTAACCGGACTTAAAATCGCGGATATTGATTTTTTCAACGGAGTCGTGAAAGTACTCGGCAAGGGTAACAAAGAACGCTTTGTACCCGTGACAGATGCCGCTTTGGAAGCCTTGCGTACGTATTTGGCTTCCCGTCCTCATCCGCAGCCGACTGATGCTCTTTTCTTAAACAAAAACGGCACTGCGCTTACCGGAGATGGTTTAGCGTATATCTTTAAGAATTTGGCTATTTCTTCCGGAATTGCTCGGCGGGTAAGCCCGCATAGCCTACGGCATTCTTTTGCCACTCATTTGCTTAATAATGGTTGTGATTTACGCAGTCTACAAGAAATGCTGGGACACAAAAGTTTACTGGCAACTCAAGTCTATACTCACGTGTCCTTAGATAAGTTAAAAAGCGTGTACGAGCACGCTCATCCCAAGAACAAGGAGCCTCAATTATGATTGGTATTGGCGTAGATATTGGCGGTACATTTGTAAAACTGTATGTAATGAATGACAAAGGAGAAATCCTGCAAAAAGACAAAGTAGAGACCAACTACGAGCACGGGGCAGAAAATTTCCTAAAGCAAATTGCGGATTTTATCAACAAAACCAAGACGCGCTATTCCGACCAAACTGTAGCTGTTGGAGTAGGAGCTCCGGGAGATGTAGACAATCAGAATGGGGTTCTGCGCTACAACCCGAACTTAAAATTTAAGGACGTTGATGAATGGCCGCTGGCAGATTTATTATTGCAACACACCGGTATCAGACCGCACGTAGCCAATGATGCTACTTTAGCGGCTTGGGGCGTATACGAAAAGGTTCTTAACCGTCAGGCTAATAATGTACTCGTCATTACGCTGGGAACGGGAGTAGGTGGGGGGCTCATCCTAAATAAAGAGCTTTATCAGGGCTCCAACGGTACAGCCGGAGAAGTAGGGCACACCAAAATTGCCAGCACAAAAACAGGCCCGCAATGCGGTTGTGGTGCGCGAGGCTGTTTGGAAGCGTTTGTGGGGACCATTGGCATCAAACGGCGCGTAATGGAAGGCGTTTTGGCTCATCCGCAATCCTTGCTGGCTAAAATGGTGGAACAAGAAAAGAATTTCAAAATCGAACTGGTATCGCGCGCGGCCGATAAAGGCTGCCCGTTGGCCCTTAAAATTTGGGAAGATACCGGCTTTTTCTTGGGTATCGGAGTGGCCAATATCTGCTTGGTGTTGGATGTAGATACGGTAGTTTTGACCGGTGGCGTATCCGGAGCGGCTCCTTATTTCTTGCCGGCTATGGAAAATGTACTGCATCATCAGCAAATCCAAACTCCGTTTAGGAAATTAAAATTGCAGGTATCGCAAGATCCCAACATAGGCGGCGTGGGAGCTGCTATGTATGCTATTTATAGGGAAATGCACAAATAAATGAAACGTTTTGTCTTCTTTCTCGGTCTAGTGGCATTGGTCGGCACTCCTTTGTGGAGCGCTCCGCGTACCTTGCCTGCCCCCGAGAAAGAAGATGGGATTATTTATTTTTCTGCCGATGAGGCCTCGGCCGAACCTTCCGCTAAAAAAATTAACTTAAAAGGTAATGTACATATCGTCCAACAAACACCGGACGGACAATTACGTACGGCAACGGGAGAAGACATTACCTTTGACCAACTCAACACCACCATTTCCTCCAAAGGCCCCATGAAAGTGGAGGGCATGGGTGGCACGGTGGAAGGAAATAACGTTTCCGTCAATTATCAAACTAAAGATTTTTACGCCGAGAATATACAAACCGAATACCCCCCTTTACGGATTCTATCGGCTCAATCCATTTCTTCAGACAACGGTACACAACGATTAAAAAAAGCGGTATTAACTTGCTGTGATTTAACGCCGCCGCACTATACCATCACTTTAGGAAATCTAAAGGTGTCCCCGGAAAAACGTCTTTTTGGTACCAATGCGGTCTTTAGACTGGGCAATGTTCCGGTCATGTGGCTTCCGGTGTATTGGCGCTCTTTAGAAAGTAAAAAACCGTGGACTACTTATGTAGATTTTACGCAAAGCAATGATACCGGTTTTGGATTGCTGACTTCTAACGTATTAACCGAAGTCCCTATTTTCCGGCCCAAAATTAATTTAGATTATTACACCAAATCCGGCGTCGGAATGGGACTAGAACTCATGGCCAAAGAAACCGAAACTTTGAAAGGAACCGGTGAAGTCTATTATATTAATGACCATGCAGAGCCGGACAAAGACCGCACTGTAGATGGGCATCCTTTCCAATTACAAAACACCAAACGTTGGGGCATACGCGGCGGATACTGGTGGGAAATGTATGATAGTTCGGACCATTTCAATAACCCAGATGGGGCCTTGTATCAATTCCAGACACAATTCCGCATGGTATCAGACCCTTATTTTAACGACTCCTTTTTCCGCGGAAACCCCTATATTTTTATGCCGGACCAGCAAACCAACTTTTCGCTTTCCCGCCAAAGCCGGAAATCTACCCTGCGCGTAAGCTATACCCAACAAGATATTTTTGATTGGAAAAAAGGCGATTTTATTGCACAAGAACGTAATCTACCACAGCTTGAATATACGATCTTGCCCTTCAAAGATCCTTTACTCGGCTTAACCCACCACATGGAATTGCAATTTAATAACACTTCTCTTATGGAAGAGAGTTGGCATCGGCAAGGAAATGCGCGCTGGACTACCGAGAAATCCATCCGTATTTCTCGTAATTTAACCTTTTTGCCTAGTATATTTTATGACCAACACGTCACCTTAGAGGATCCGCAATATCAGGATAAAAATGCATGGGTAGGCCGCGTGGGAACCAAATTGAATATGCAAACCAATACTCTGCTGGGCTCTACCGATTTTGGCTACGAATATACCCGCCGGCTTTCTACCGGTACCATTCATTTAGACCATACCTCGGCCGATCGAGGGGAAGAAGTCAACCGCCTCTACATACAAAATTATTTCCGCCCGACTTTCCAAACCTATATACGCTTGGGAGCCGGATTTAGTCTGATTAATCATGACGGCCAAGAAAAATCGTGGCAGCATCTCAAACAGCGCATTGAACCTTTCTTGGCAGAAGCCGGTTACACCACATCCAACGGTGCCATACACTTATTTGTGCGAGATTTATACGACATTGCCCAACACAATCAAGCCCTCATTGCACAAAGCAATTTCTCTTTCTGGGGCCAATACTTAGCACTGGGTATGTCCAATTTTCAGGACCACATAGACGCTTCCTCCAGATATCAAACTTTTTCGGACCGTTATTTCTTTACCTCTCTGTTAGGATTGCATTTTCCAAATACCTCGTGGCAAGTCAGTTTAGGAACGGATTTCCAATTGGAAAAAGGTAGTTTGCAGGCTTATAACAAGCTACTGCGTTTAACCAAACATTTCCATGACGCTACTGCCGAAATTACCGTCAGAGACCGAAATGACAATTTGTCTTTTGCATTCCGCATTAATATTTTATGCGGGCAAGACAAAAACGCCCAAAAGAAAACCCAAAGCCAAGACCAATACTACTATCCGTGGCGTAGCGAGAACGATCTGCGCGATATGTAGTACAATAATTTAAAGTTAATATAAGAGGAAAACCATGACCCCGAACCTGATGTTTAAAAAGCAAGGCTGGATAGAAGTAATTTGCGGATGTATGTTTTCCGGTAAGACCGAAGAACTCATCCGCCGTGTGCGTACCGCGCTGATTGCTAAGCAAAAAGTACAGTTGTTTAATTCCAAGTTAGACACTCGCTATGGCATTGGCAGTATTATCAGTCACAACCAAAATAAAGTGGATGCGCTATGTGTCAAAAATTCCGCGGAAATTTTACCGCTGATTGATAAAGACACACAAGTCATAGCTATAGATGAAGTGAACTTTTTCGACAAAGGCATTATAGAAGTATGTGAAAAACTGGCCAATCAAGGCAAACGCGTCATTGTGGCCGGTTTGGATACCGATTACCGTGCCGAGCCCTTTGAAGTAACTGCCGCCCTGCTGGCTAAGGCAGAATTTGTCACCAAAAACCATGCGGTTTGCACCAAATGCGGCAACCCTGCCACTTTTACGCAACGCACCACGAAAGACACCAAGCGTATTGTAGTAGGCACCACAGACGCTTATCAAGCGCGTTGCCGCCGCTGTTATAAAAAACCCAAAGAAAAGAAAGTGACGAAATAGTTTAAACGATCTACTCCCCGCTTATTTAAGCGGGGAATTTGATTTTTTATAAAAACTAATCCAGAAAATTATTTTTGTCCATATAATACGGGTCGCAGCTCTTACCACGCGATTCGCAAGATGGAGCACTCCCGCAATACGCCCCACAACAACAAGAGGTTTCATCGTAAGAGGTGGCTTTTCCACTCTGTCCGTCTTGCCAATGTGTGCCACATGCACCTGATACATTGGCATAACAAATTGAACCATTTGTAAATTGACTTTGAAAACAGGCTCCGTCACCCCACTGACCGCGTGTATTAGACACACAAATACTACCATTCGTAAACGTAGTATTACTACAAGTATGAAGTCCCCCTACAAGACCAACGCATGTTCCTCCCGTAAAACTCACACCGTTACCTTGGCACCCCCACTCCATATCCGCCAAACAAACTGTCTCGTCTCCAAATATTCCAGATCCATTTTTAACACCGCACAAATCGGTCCCAACTATAGCTGCTGATCCTAGGTTATCGCATTTTGTGGCAGTGTCCTTGTAACATTTTGTTTTGCTTGTACTCCAACTTCTATTTGCATTATCACACGTGGCTTTGTCTATGTCTTGGTCTAATAAATAACCGGTGTAGCCGTCTTGACTCGTTAATTCTTGCCCCATTAATAATTTTCCACAAAGTCTGTTGGCACGCTCATCTCCGATGGCCGCTTCACAATGCAACTGTCCGGCGAATTTCGGATTATCATCTAAGTAACTAGCCAGTCTTACATTGGCTAGTTTGCTATTTGTAACTCTGATTACATTCGGCTCAGAGGTGTTATTAGGTGTGATTAAGCTAAATGTTAAATCAGCATTTTCCATAGTTACATCCAAATTAGCCATGGTGTTGGTATATTCACCGTTGCTCATTTTAATGGCTTCTTCGGCATCTTTAATGGCTTTGGCCCCGGGTAACATCGTGCTCCAATGGCTCTTATCCACTGCCCCTTGATACATAGGGATAGCAATGGCGGAAAGTACTCCTATAATGAGTACGACGACTAGTAATTCTACTAGTGTGAAGGCATGTTTGTTCTTTTGCATACGAGTCTCCTTTTTAACCTGTTCTTGGAAAATGTACGCAAAAAAACGGCTGTTACACTTGAGTCAGTCTGAGAGCCTCAATCATAACAGCCGTAGTTTGCCATCGTCTTGAGACGATGGCAAACATTCGGCACAAAACATACGGGTAATTAGTCCGTATATTTTGCGCCTAAAACGACTGTCTTTGGACTCAGACTGAACTGCCTACGGCAGTGCACCGCATTCTGCATACGGTTCCAAAAACAGAATCAAATTGTCTGTCAACTATAATAGTCGACTGTTTCTATTGTAACAAAAATCTTTACCTAGCGCAAAAAACGGCCTCTAAACAAAAAGTTTAGAGGCCTTGCGAAAGAAAAACTTTTCTTAAAACGACCAGTGTGGGGTAAAGCTGTCGCCCGGCAAGTCTGCCACCAAATGCGGGGCACTGCCGTCCGAATCCATTACAAATAATTTGCGCCGCCCGCCGTCACGCGTGCTGGTAAAAGCAATAAAACGTCCGTCCGGAGACCACGTGGGGTCTTCGTTAGAGCCGGAATCGGTGGTTAACCGGCGAAGCTGCGTGCCCGTCAAATCTACCAAGAAAATATCAAACGGATGATATGGCGATTCGCGGCCCGCAAACACAATCCACTCTCCGGTAGGCGACCATTGTGGGCTGTCAGACCAGTTGAAGTTTTTGGTAAGCGGACGGGTTTGGCCGGTGGCCAGTTCCATCACATAAATTTGAGGCGTGCCGGCGCGGTTAGATACAAAGGTAATAAATTTACCGTCCGGCGAGTAAGACGGAGAGCCATCCACAGATTGTTTGTTGGTAATCTGTTTCTTTTCTCCGCTTTCTAAATTATAAATGTAAATGCTGGGGTTGGGACCTTTGGAGCTGGTAAATACCAAGGCTTTTCCGTCGGGAGACACCCCCCCGATTAAAGATAAACCATTGCGGATAATGACCGGCGCGATTTTGCCCGCTTTCAAATCAATGGCGAAAATATCCGGATTGCGGTAGCGATAAGTGGTGTAATAAATGCGGCCGTCTTTGCTCCAGCGGGGCAAGAGCGCGATGCTTTTGTCATTGGTTAACTTCTTCAAATTTTCCCCGTCATAATCTACCACATAAATTTCTTTGTTACGGGTAGAATTGTTAGAGAAAGCAATTTTGGTATCGGCAATGCCGCGATGGCCGGTCAACGTTTGAATGATTTGGTCCGAAGCAATATGTGCTACGCGGCGCAAACTGCTATCCGTTCCCTTAAACGCTTTAGCAAATACCGGAGATTGCGTAGCCACATCGTAGACGTATAATTTAATGGTGTAATGCGGCGCCGCATACGAAATATCCCCGCCGATTAAATAGTTGGCGTGTTGTTTATTCCAGCCCTTAAGCGTGTCTTTTAGTTTATTGGCGGTAAATTCAGGTCCGTCCGTAGCGATATCAAAATACCGTGCATATAAAATATCGGCCCGCAGCGTATCATATACGGTTTGGGCGGCCGGTACCGTTTCTTCACCATGTACGATAAAAGAAGGCATGGCAATTACCGGCAGCTTTTTCCCGCCGGAAGATGTAATGCCGATATACACATCGGTTTTAGGCGCCGCAAATAAACCGCTAGCGACGCACCCCAAGATAAGGATCGTGAGTAAGCGTTTAAGTAATTTTTTCATGATAGGTTATTTTAATTTGGCTAATTCTTCTTTAGCCAGACGGGCTTCGGGCGAGCGCGCGAAGTCTTGCACGACGGAATTGAGATAGCGTTTCGCCTCTTCCGTCTTGCCTAAAGGAATAATACTGCGCGCATATTTCAAACGTGCGGTAGCAGTTAATTTACTTTTAGGAAATTTTTGAAGCACCGTGGCATAGGCAATGGCCGCCGGTTTGGTTTGCCCCTGACCGGCATAGGCATCCCCTAAATAAATGTAGGCTTGTTCTATATTTTCGCCTTCCGGATAGGTGTCAATGTACAACTTAAATCCGTCTGCCGCTACGTCGTATGCTTGTTTATTTAACTGAGCCAATGCCTCGTTATACATTTCCGAAGGCAACAGGGCCGGCTTTTCAGCAGGCTCTTCCGGGGTCGCTTGAGCATTTTTTACAGCGGCATTAATGTCATCTAATTTAGTAGATAAACTAAAAAGTTGACCGTCTAATTGAGATAAATTCTCATTTGATACAGACAAGTTTTGATTGAGTTCCGCCATCTGGCTGGCCAGTTCAGCTTGATTGGTTTGCATGACGGCAATCGTTTCACTGAGTTCTTTGAGCTGCAATTTGAGCGTTCCCATATCCCGCTCGCTGGCGATGCAGCCGGACAACAAAAGGCCCAAACCGCCTAAACAACAGAGTTTTATATTTATGTTCATACGGTTCGGGCCCCCTTTCAAATAATTAGTTCGCCGTTAAGATAGTTTCTGCGCGGCGGTTTTTAGCCCAGCAAGCTTGTGTAGCTTCGTAGCAAACCGGTTTTTCTTTACCATAAGAAACAGTGGTAATGTTAGCAGCCGGAATACCCAAGCGGACGTAGTAATCTTTCACTTCGTTGGCTCTTTTTTCGCCCAACGCAATGTTGTAGGCGATGGTGCCTCTGTCGTCGCAGTTACCTTCCACAACTACGTTGTAGTTGGTGCCGGCGGCCGCTTTGATGGCTTTAGCATTGGCTTCTACCACTTTGCGGGCATCGGCGGTCAAGGTAGCTTTGTCCAAGGCGAAATAAATCGTACCCAAGGCAATTTGCGCTTGTTCCACTTCAACTACTGTGGTTTCTTCAATCACCATTTCGGTGGCGGCGCCGTTAGACAAAGTTGCCATATCGGCGTTGGCATCGTCCTTGACGTTCTTTTTGCAGGCGGTTAAACCGGCGGCCAAGGCGAGCACTAAGGTTACTTTCAACAAGTTTTTCATCTCTTATTTCTCCGTAGTACTACTGTAATTTTTTCTACCTATAAATGATAGCAGACTTTTTGGCTACGGGTCAACTTGTTTTGAAAGGTTAGATTTTTGGCGTGTATTTTGTTACAATGTACGTACAATTTGACCTGTTTTTGGAACCGTTGCCAAAACGGACAGCTATTGAACAAATAGCTAGGATTCAGTCCAAAAACAGCCGATAGTAGGCACACAAAGGCGACGGCCTGCGTGTGCCGAGTGTTTGCCGCTCACTTGGGCGGCAAACTACGGCTGTTATGTTGGGTAGCTGAATCCTGCTCAGACATAGCAGCCGTTTTTGTTGTGTTTTATAAAACAGGGAATTGAAATCAAGGAGAAAATTATGAAATACAACAAAAAAGCCTTCACACTCATAGAACTGCTTATTGTCGTACTGATTATCGGCATCCTAACTGCTGTGGCAATACCGCAATATCAAAAAACAGTTACACGCTCCGAGGCAATAAGTATGTTACAACTATTCAAACCATTTACAGAGGCATATAACTTAGACTATATGGAACGCGGAACAAACCCACCTAATTTTGAAATATTCGGCGTTTCTTTACCGGCAGATTGGACGGGAGCTGATACAACACAAGCCACCAACGGGAAATGGGAACTATCTTATTACGGTGGACACGATTGGAGATGGATCACGATAATCAAGACAACAGAACCATATAGCAACTGCGGTTTTAGGTATCTTAAACAAAGAGGAACGGGTGGACATACTTATCATCCACTCGATGAAATAGTTTGCGTGGAAAATTATACGGTAGGTAATAACGGCTCTTTTTGCACAAAATTATTTGGTGGAAAATATCTAGGAGGCGATGGAGGATATCGAGTTTATTCTTTGCCTCTATAGTAGCACAACATTAATCTCACAAAAGAGCGCGGTTTGTACCGCGCTCTTTTTTATGCTCAATTTTTTATTTGCTTAACAATTCTACTAATATCTCGTTCATGCGCTTGGGGTTGGCCTTGCCTTTACTCTTGCGCATTACGGCCCCCACCAAGGCACCCACCGCGGCGCGGTTGCCTTTCTTAAAGTCTGCCACCGCTTTGGGCGTTTCGTTAATGGCTTCCTGTGCCCACGCGACAAGTTGCCCTTCATCAGACACCTGAGAAAGCCCTAATTTCTCTACTAACACACCGGCTTTCTCTCCGGTTTGATACATTTTTTCAAATACGGTTTTGGCCTGCGTGCGGGAAATTTTGCCACTTTCCACCAAGGCAATTAACTCCGCCAAATTAGCCGCCGTAATGGGGCTATCTTCGATTTCTTTATTTTCTGCGTGCAAAGCACCCAGTAAATCAGTGGTAATCCAGTTGGCGGCCGCCTTAGCGGGGGCTCCGGCGGCTAGCACCGCCTCAAAATATTCTGCCGTGTGGCGGGTAATCGTCAGCACGCCAGCATCATAAGCAGACAAGCCAAGCTCCATAAATTTGGTTTCTTTAGCGGCGGGTAATTCCGGCATTTCCGCTTTGATTTTTTCTAAACGGTCTTTGCGCAAAATCAAAGGCGGCAAATCCGGCTCCGGGAAATACCGATAATCCAAAGCATCTTCTTTAGAGCGCATGGGTTTAGTGATATTTTGTTCTTTGTCCCACAACAAAGTCTGCTGAATGACTTTCTCGCCTTTACTTAGCACTTCCGTCTGGCGGGCAATTTCAAAATTAATCGCATCGCGTACGGCTTTGAAAGAGTTTAGATTTTTAATCTCGGTGCGAGTACCGAATTTTTCTTGTCCGACCGGACGTAAAGACACATTCACATCTACGCGCAGTTCGCCTTTTTCCATATCACAGTTGGAAGCATCCACCCATTTCATCAAGCGTTTAATTTCCGTCAAATAGGCATAGGCCTCATCGGCTGAGCGCATATCCGGCATAGATACAATCTCCAACAGCGGGCAACCCGCACGGTTATAATCTACGACCGAATATTGAGCTGTATGCGAAGATTTAGCGGCGTCTTCTTCCAAATGGGCATGATGAATGCCAATTTTTTTCTTCTGCAAATTGGTTTTGGGTCCAAAAGTAATTTCAATTTCTCCGCGGCCGTTAACCGGATGAGCGTTT
This sequence comes from Elusimicrobiaceae bacterium, assembly GCA_017528825.1. Classification (NCBI taxonomy): domain Bacteria; kingdom Pseudomonadati; phylum Elusimicrobiota; class Elusimicrobia; order Elusimicrobiales; family Elusimicrobiaceae; species Elusimicrobiaceae bacterium. The sequence goes on from JAFXOI010000041.1 coordinate 40,365, forward strand.
TGGGTAATTTGATAGCCTTTGGGCAAATCCGGATAGAAATAATGTTTGCGTTCAAAAGAAGATACTTCGTTAGTCTTACAACCTAATGCCAAGCCGGCGCGCACACCCAAACGCACAGCACCTTCGTTCATCACGGGCAAAGTGCCCGGCTGACCGCTACAGCGGGGACAAATTTCCGTATTGGGACCAGAACTCTCATCCATTCCGTTCGGACACGTGCAAAACATTTTGGTTTTGCTGGCCAATTGTACATGTATTTCAAGACCGATAACTGGTTCAAATTGAGTAGTCATTTATTTATTCTCCTAAAATAATATAATATCAAATATGATTTCCCTTTTAAAAACTACTTCTTACAAAACAGGCGCGGCACTGGCAGTCGGCTCAACAGCATTATGGAAATTGACCTCTTTTGCCAGTAGCATTTTAATTGCGATTTATTTCGGAGCCGGCACCCATACCGACGTGTATTTTTACTTGATTATGCTCATGGGCTTTGGCATTACATTTCTGCAACGCATTAATACGGTAGTGCTCATCCCCGAAGCGATGTTTCTGGCAGAGAAAAACCCCGCACAAAGCAGATCTTTTTTAACAGCCGGATTTTATGTTTATTTACTTCTTGCGTTAGCGCTTGGGGTTTTGGGCTTACTGTTTCCGGTGCAAATTACCGGTTTATTTTCCCGGTTTGATTTTGCGCTCTTGCAACAAGAACAAATTTTACTGGCTACTGCATTTTTCTTATTTGCCACACAAATACTGGTGTATTATTTAACCCCCGTCGTGGAAATGCACAAATTTTTTGCGGTAGCTTTATTGGGGCCGCTCAACGCCCTTTGCCCGCTACTGGCTTTACTCCTATGGGGCAAACAGCTGGGCATTATTTGTATGATTTACGGCTTTTTGGCCGCCAATGTCATACAACTTATCGTGCTGATTTGGATACTGGTCACCCGTTTACACTGGGATTTTGTTCCCAAACCCTTTCATTTGCCGGCGCGCGCTCAAAAGAACATTCTGGGCACCCAAATTTTAGGCATTATGGGTATTGTCAACAGTTTATTACCGATGTACATTCTTTCCGGTATGGGAGCGGGCATTGTCAGTGCCTTAAATTATTGCCGGCAACTCACCGATTCTCCCTCTGAGATTATCACTAACCGCGTCATCAACGTTTCCAAAATTGAACTCACGGAAAATGCCGCTAAAGGCCAAATTAATGTCTATAACAAAAATTATCTGTCCACTAATCATTTACTTTTGTTCGTGCTTACACCGCTAGCTGTCTTTACAGCTTATTTCGCTGTCGATATTGTGTCGCTTTTCTTTGAGCACGGTCATTTTAATGCGTGGAACGCGGCCGATACGGTAGCGTTTTTACGCCCGATGATTTTTGTAATTATTTTAATGGTGCCGGCGGGTTTGCAAAGTAATACCATTGCCGCGTGGCTGAAAGTAAAAGAATGCCTGCCCTATTCTCTCACCTCCAGCTTGGCATTTACGTTTATGGTATTTTCATATATGCCGGTGTGGGGACCGTTTAGCTATCCGTATTTTATTATAGGCGAACTGGTATTTAGCTTTATACTAAGCTATTTTATGTTCAAAAAATACTTCCCGTTTATCAATTATTTCCGTTCTTTTTGGGAGTTGTTGCGGTTGCTGGCTATTAACGTGATTGCGCTGGTGCCGGCGGCAATTGTACGCATGTTTTTTGGAGGGAGTAATCCGTTCTTAAATCTACTTTTCTGCGGATCTGTATTTGTGATTGTACTGCTGGTTATTTCTTATAAAAGCCGTGATTTGCAACTCTTTTTGAATACGACCGAAGCATCCAAAATCATCAAACGATTATTTTAATTCTTCTTGTACGGCGTCCAATACCATTTGCGGAGTAATGGCATCTAAGTTCTGGCAGGTTTTGTAGCCACACAAACAAGTCGTGTACCATTTTGGGCCACCTACCCACATACAATACTCACACTTTTGGCAAGAAACTGCGCGATTTTTCTGCTGACCAAAAAATTGAGCCGAAGTGTGCGCGGTAAAATAAACGGCCTTGGTACGTAACCAACGGGTTAATTGCACAAAACCGCTTTCCCCGTCTACATGCAACCACGCATTGTCAATAATAGCAGCAATATCTGTTAGCTGTGTTTTATGGGTTAGACACACATCTACAAAATCAAAACTGGGGCTTACCGGTCCGCCCAATTGTACTACCCAAACATCGGGATAGGCGGCCTTAAATAAACGCACAAATTCCCGCCATTTTTCTTCGGGCCAACATTTAAGCGGATGTCTGCCGCGCAGGTCGGCATTTACATTAATTCCGCTATGAATGGTGATATATTTTTTTCCGGTTAATCCGAATTTTTCCAACACTTTCGGATCGCGTAAACTCATAGGTAATAGACCAGTCTGATATACGTCAAAGTCCACAGCGCCTAAATAACGTTGCCCTTCTATTTGCTGTTGCTGATGATGATACAGAAAACGTCCCAGCACATCATCGCACATGTAATTGTCTTCTACCAAAAAGGCTAAACGTTTTTGACGACGCAGGCTTTCTTCTATTACAGGCAAAATTTCCGGAGCTACTTGTTGCACACGCTGTTTATTCACATGCACCGTACGAAAAGATAAACACACCTCAAAAGCCAAATCGTATCGGTACCAGAGCGGATTTTGCCCGCCACCGAGCATAATGTTTTTGTCATCGGCTTGCCACAACATTTCTGCCGCGCCCGGCGTTTGAGTATAGTAGTAAAATACGGCGTTAGGAAGTTTTTTGCGCCACGCTTGCACGCATACACGTTGCGCGGCCACATCCCCGATGCCGCCGCGCAAGTGCCAATATACGTGTAAACGATTATCTTTAACAGGACTTTTTGTGAAGTAAGAAAGTAATTGACGCCGCCACTGCCACCAGATTTTATTGCGCAGATTACGGTAAGCAAACGCCCACCGCACGACGCGGCAATCGCGCCCGTGCAACTCTAAAAAAGTTTCCAGTTCCGCCAGTTCTACGCGGGTCTTATCACTTTCCCAATCAATCATGCTTCTTCAAAAAAAGAGGCAAATACTTCAAACGGAAAACGGTCTTTCATTTTAGCGGCTTCCACTGCCAACCCAACGCGTTTTCCCCAATCTACCATCAGCTCATCTAATGCCCCTTCCCAACTATCTACCTGTGCTAATTTACCGTTCACATTGTCCGCGATAAACGCATCGGCTCCGGAAGCCTCACAGGCCAATACCGGAAGTTTACTGGCCATGGCATCTAATACACTTTCCACGCCGGCCGTTTCTAAGGCAGGATGCACATAAATATCCGCATAGGCTAACAAAGGACGCAATTGCGAGGCGGGCAAGAACTCTGTGCTATCCTGCAGATTGTGTTTTACAATAAACCGTTGCAAAGCGGCTTTGCCGGTGCCATCAGCGCAGATGGTCAAATGCCAGCTGGAGTGCAAGGGAGCCAGTCGTGCCCATACTTGCAACAATCCTTCTATGCCGCCCTTTTTACCCAAGGTCCCGGCCGCTACAATGTTATTAGATTTTTTGAAAGCCTGCGGCCAATTGCCTAAGCCATGCGTTACCCATACAGCCGGATTTTTCACACGCACCGCATTGGTACCATATTGTTTTTTGTCCAAAGCCTTGTTCCCTTCCCCCAGTACGATTACTTTTTTGGCTTTGTTTAGAATAGTTTTTTTGTTTTTGACCGGTTTTTCTTCTTTCAAATTTTCCGGCTCTACGTATAAGTACGGCAATTTAGCAGCGGCCGCCGCTTCACATATCAGTAAGCTACCTAACGAAATCACTCTCTTAACACCGGCTTTTTGTAAAGCCGCCGCCCATGATTTGGCAGAGGCAGTAGCGCCCAGTGTTAACGTGGCAAAAGGCATTTGCTCCGGCAATTTTCCGCGTACGCCGCCCACAATTATTTCTTGTCCGCCGTTCTGCAATACCTGCGCCAATTGTTCAGCCAAGCGCAAGGCATTAAAATTTTTGTGATTACCCACAAATACAAGTTGCTTCATTTTTCTAACCCTCTCTTCTTTTATTATCTATAAATTGTACATAAAAAATAAGCTATGAAAAAACCGCCCGATTCGAGCGGTTACAAAATCTATTGCGGGGACTGGATTTGAACCAGTGATCTCAAGGTTATGGGCCTTGCGAGATACCAGGCTTCTCTACCCCGCACCATATTATAGCAAAAGAGCCACTAGACTGGCAAATGAGGACACGTATTGCTACAAGTAATATGCTTTCATACGAGTAATAAATTTATAGTTATGTTCTCCGGTTCCACCTAAATCTCTACATCCCTGCGCTCCAATTGCCCCATCTCCTGTACAAGTCATTTTTCCCACATACTCCGGATACTGACATTTTATCCAATAACGCAATGCCACACGAGTATCATCTGCCGGGAAAGACAAAACTGTTACATAATAGCCAGCACTGTTTGAGTTAACGCTAATTTCCATCTTTGTAGGATCATAAGGGATTTGTATATCTAATGCGTCCAAAGTAGGAGTAGCTCCTCCCGTCTCCATGTAATATCTTTTAAAAGATTCTGCGATTTGCCTCGTATGCATTAATAATTCAATATTTCTAGATTTACGCACTGCCCGTTGATATTGCGGCAAAGCAATTGCTGATAAGATACCGATAATTAAAACAACTACTAATAATTCAATAAGCGTGAAAGCCCTTTTATTTTCTAGAAACATAGACGACCTTCCTTTAGTGATTTTTTTAAATGATACTAAAAAAAAAACCCGGCGTCAAGCCTTTTTTATTTCCCGACGAAAAAACGGCCCAACAATAAACAACTCAATGATAGAAAATTTGTTATACTTAGTAACATATGGAGATTCATTCATTTTTGAGGATATATTTATGATACGCAATTCATCTCGCGGATTTACACTCATTGAGCTGTTAGTAGTAGTACTTATCATTGGCATTTTAAGTGCCATTGCCTTGCCGCAATATGAAAAAGTAATATGGAAAATCCGCGTGGCACAAATCATACCAGTAGTCAGATCTTTGGCAGAAGCAGAACAAAGATATTTTTTAGCCAACGGCACTTATACGACGAACATGAACGAATTGGATATATCTTTTAGTCAACCCACATCATACGATACTGGGAAGATGTATTGGACCCTCCACGCGCAAGAAGCCAACTCCTATAAACATGTCTATGCCGAAATAGACCGATGGGGTGATACACATTTCTATATCCGTTATGATTTGGCAAATGAGAAGATGGAATGTTACCCAGAATCAGTCAACACCAAAGGCGAAAAGATATGTAAACTGCTGTCGCAACAGACACCTTATCGTTGTCCAAATCGACCTCAAAATTTTACCTGTTACGAGATGTAAGCTAGACTTGCTGTTTTGACGTAGGTTAAGCAAAAAGCAACGAAACCCGATACTTTGCGTATCGGGTTTCGTGCGTTTTAAGTTCTCAAACCGAAAAAATCTTTTTACTTATACATCGGGTAGAAGTAGATGCCCATATACACCGGGTTATCTGTAAATCCCTTTACCCGGTCGCGCATTGCCCACAAACCGGTGGGGTGCACCGTATAAATCTGCATAGCATCTTCATAGGCCAAATCTTGCAATTGCAAATATAGTTTCGCACGTTTGGTCGGATTCGTCTCCGACACAGCCCGGCTGATAAGCTGGTCCGCTTTGGGATTTTTATAACCTTGCGCCAAAGCGTAGCGCCCGTCGGAATGCAAAAATGCGAAATAGAAATTATGTGCATCAGCATAATCGGCCACCCAACCGCGCACCCAAATGGGCATTTGCCGCGCAGCGGTTTTTTCTAAGAAAGACGCCCACATCACACCGCGCACTTCCACTTTAAATTTAGGATTTAAACTCTCCACATTTTTCTTGAGCATTTCCGCGGCCATTTGGCGCGCCACACTGCCGGTATTGTAGGTAATGGTCAGCACAAAACCTTTATTCCACAACTCTCCGCCATAGGCCTTTTTGAAATGTTCTTCGGCTTTTTTCAAATCAAAATTATAATGCTTGCCCTGCGCGGTATCCGGCACCAGTCCCGCCGGAGCCGGCCCATAGGCACGCTCTCCGCGGCCTTCCATAGCTTGGCTTAAAAATGCCTCATAATCAAATGCATAAGCGAACCCTTTTCGCACATCACTGTCTTCAAAAAAATCAGCGGGAATTCCCTGCCCGTCCAGCTGGCCGGATCCCACATCCGGATTGCCTTTGACTTGGATATTTTTGGTGAAGAAAACTACCGGATCGGTACGTAGACGCGGCAAATGATCATACACGGTCACACCCGCTTTTCCTTCCAGTTGTTTGGCAAATTGCGCGGGAATTTCCACCACATCGGCTTCTCCCCCTTCCAGTAACAGACGCAAGGTGCTCGGCTCTGTGACTGTCATCATATGAATTTGTTGTAATTTGGGCGCACCGGCAAAATAATTTTCATTAGCTTGCAATAATAGTTTGCGGCCGGAAATATCCCAACGCACCAACTTAAACGGACCGCTGCCATTCATATGATCAAACAAATAAGAATCTTGTTTTTCAAAATTATTAAATTGTTTCCAGGTTTCTTCCGTTCCGTCCCAACCGCCGTGTTCGGCTACCCATTTTTTAGGAGTAATATAACCCCACCGAGCCACAATGCCCAAAAACGGAGCAAACGGTTTTTTCAAACGGACCACTACGTTTTGTCCTTCTACAGTAATCGCCGCAGCTGCTTGTTTGAAATCTGCCACGATATTTCCTTTCTCATCGCGAGTGGAAGTAATCCCCAGCACAGGTTCTAACAGTAAAGAAGACGGACCGCCCGCCACATCCGAAAGCATAAACCGTAACAACGAATAGCGCACGTCTTCCGGTGTCAGCTCCGTACCGTCGTGAAATAAAATCCCCGGGCGAATGGGAAAGGTATAAGTTAACCCATCTTTGGAAATCAAACCGTTTTCCACAGTTGGCACTTGCTCGGAAACAGACGGCAAAAAATCATTCATAGAGCCGCCGTTGAATTTAAGCAACGTATCGTACACATTGAGCATCATACCTTGCGTGACTCCGTCGTACGAAAACACGGGATCTAAAGATTGCATTTCTCCGTTATGCGCCACAACCAAAGTGCCGGTATCCGGGCCTTTTTGGCACGCGGTCGTTAACCCTACAAAACAAATCAGAACTATAATTACTTTTTTCATCTCTTCCTCACTAAATAGGCAATTCCGCGTTTATTTTGCAACCAAGCGCGGGCAAATTCTTGTGCGTCGTAAGCACGCAGTACATCGGCTTGTTGCGCCGCGGCTGGGTCAGCCACATAGATTTGGCCTTTTTCCCATCCGCAAATAAGCACCAAATGCCCCTGCGTTTTGTGGACGGCAGCATTGGTCAATTCTCCGCCCTTGTAGGCAATACTGGCCAGTACCAGGCTGTCTTTGGATATAAAATCTTCCAGTTGGGCCAGACGGTGAAAGCGCGTCACACAACTGTCCAACCCGCACCGACATGCATAAGCGGTATTTAATGTCCAGTTCCCATAGATACGCGCCCGGTCATCATATACGGCATGTGCTGTTTCTAAAGGATCGGCTTGCACCCCTAACGCCCGCATCGCCATGCACAAAGAAGTGGGGCTACATACCCGTTCTCGTTCCAGCGGCTCGATGGGTAGCTCCATTTGGGAAATCGGCTCCACTTGAATATGCCGCTTGCCGGCCGGTAACATATCTGCGCAATCCGGCAGTTCTGCTTCGGGGTCTGTCAAACAAACAGAAACAGCAGGCACATCCGCATCGCCATGCACCGTTAATAAAAAGCGATAAGCATTTGCCGCCGCAAACAAATGCAACACGTCCACGTGTACTTCCCCTGCGGCACAGGTTTGCAATTCAAAACTATGGTTTAATTTTTCAGAATAGAATGCTAACTTAAAAAATGGGCTCCAAGTTTCTCCTTGGCGTACCTGCACTTCTGTCAGCAACCAACTATTAGGACGCGGATTGTAATTGACAGACATCACAAAAGAAGAAAAAGGAACTACCGGCTCCAAGACCGGAGACAGAATCGTATGATTTTCCCCGTCGGCGCTAAATGTATAACCGCGGCTTGGACGGTGAAAATAAGTCAAATAAGGTAACTTCGTTTGGGTAATCATGATTAAAATCGGGGCACCGAGACTCGAACTCGGAACCTTCCGCTCCCAAAGCGGACGCCCTACCATTGGGCCATGCCCCGTTGGATATATTGTAGCAATTTTAGGAGAAAGGCGCCTGTAGCTTTTACCGGAAAATTTGTTATACTAAAGAAAAGATTAACTGAAAAAAGATATTAAATTAATTTTCACAGTTTAATCTGTTTTTGGAACTGTATGTAGAATACAGGCTTTGGCAATTTTGCCAAATCACCGAAACGCCAAAAACAGTCGTTTAGGCACAAAATAAAGTGGGTAGCTCCCACTACGTTTTGTGCTGAAAACGTTTATCGTTTTAACGATAAGCTACGGCTGTTGTTTTGAGTTGCGTTTCGGTGGCTCAAAATAAGCAGCCGTTTTTTTTGCGTTATTTTGGGCCCGATGAAAAGGAGTATTTATGAAAAGAGGTTTTACCTTAATAGAATTATTAGTTGTAGTATTAATTATCGGTGTGTTAACAGCTATCGCGTTGCCACAGTATGAAAAAGCTGTTGAGAAGGCCAAACTCACCGAAGCACTAGAGACTTTGAGTGCATTACAACGAGCTACTGATATATTTTGCTTAGAAAATGGATTACCTACCACAGAAAGCAGATTATTAGGAGGTACTGACAATCCGGGACAAAATTTATCTATTAATTTAACAGGATTAAGCTGTTCCGACGAAAATTTTGGAGGACATAAATTTTGCAACTCAAAATACTTTGGATATGAAGTCATCTGTTACAACAACGGTTGTGTTATTTCTGCAGCTCGTACACAAAACAATACTTGGCTATATTTTCTATATCTAGATAATCGGGATGAAAATAATAACAACTATTCCAAAACTTGTCTGATTGAGACAGACAAAGGCGAAGGAATATGTAATGGTTTAGGAAAACAAGGATGGAATATTGACGACGATAGATAACTGAAAACCCGCACACAAAGTGCGGGTTTTAAATCTGCGCCCATCAGGACTTGAACCTGAAACCCACCGATTATGAGTCGGTTGCTCTAACCAATTGAGCTATAGGCGCTAACTTTATTTATTATAACAAATTCCTCGTTTACTTTGCCGGCTCGGTTGCGTCGTTTCTCCTCAAATTGCTATAATATAAATGTTAATCCGGGATGGTGTAATGGTAACACGGATGCCTCTGGAGCATTAATTCAAGGTTCGAGTCCTTGTCCCGGAAAAATTTTGATAAAAATTTTTACGGGACAGCACGCAAACTGCTTTGCGTGCGCAAGGACGAGAAAGGCGGAGCGATGTTTTTGTTTGATGGCGTACAGCTCCTCTGCCCGAAAGGCAAAAACCGCGAGCCCGGCCTGCAGGAAAATTCCGTCAGGAATTTTACTGGAAGGAGAGTCCTCTCCCCAAAATGCTTTAGAAATTTGAAGCCGCCCGCGATATGCGGCGGCCATTTTTTTATGAGGAATTTATGGAAAATAATAAACCCGCTGAAAAGCACAATAATGCACTGGACGAAATTATCGCCCAACGCTATGCCGAAGTGAACGAGCTACATGCCGCCGGCATTAATCCGTATCCCAATCATGTAGAAAAAACGCATACTTGCGCGCAAGCCAAAGAGGCGGCCGAAAACACCGAAGTGGCCACCGCCGGCCGTTTGGTGCAACTGCGCAAAATGGGGAAAGCCGCTTTCGCCCACATTCGCGATTTTTCCGGCAAGATACAGCTTTATATTGCTAAAGATTTACTTGGAGAAGAGCCCTATGCTTTTTTCAAAAAACATTTAGCCGTGGGCGATTTTGTAGCCGTGCAAGGGCATATGTTCATCACCCAAACCGGCGAAAAAACCATTAAAGTGCATAAGTTGGATTTAATTTCCAAAGCCATTCGCCCCATGCCCGAAAAATTCCATGGTCTGCAAGATACCGAAGTGCGTTTCCGCAAACGCCATTTGGATTTAATTGCTAATGAAGAAGTGAAAGATATCTTTGTCAAACGTGCCAAAATTATTTCGTCCGTGCGCCGCACGTTAGATGACAAAGGATATTTGGAAGTGGAAACACCGATTTTAACGCCCGATTCCGGCGGCGCGGTAGCACGCCCGTTCCAAACCTATCACAATGCGCTGAAAATGCCGCTTCGCTTGCGTATTGCCTTGGAACTATATCACAAACGTTTAATCGTCGGCGGATTTGACCGCATTTATGAAATCGGTCATATGTTTCGCAACGAAGGCATTGACACCACGCACAACCCCGAGTTTACGATGATGGAACTTTATCAAGCGTACGGGGATGTGAACACCATGGCTGATTTGTTTGAAGAAATTTTGGGCAATGCGGCCAAAGCGATCGGCGTGGAAAAAGTAATGTTCCACGGACAGGAAATTAATTTAGTACCTCCTTTCAAACGCTTGCACATTCCGCAAGCGTGGCAGGAAAAATTCGGCCACGATATTCATGAAGTGTTAGACGGCCGCCAATTCAAACGCGAACCCTTGGCAGCACTGGCCAAAGAGCAAGGCATTTCCTTCTCGGCCGACGACCCGGACAGCAAACTGTTTGACGAACTGTTTGAAACCAAATTATTAACCGGTTACAACTGCCCGGTGATTGCGCTGGATTACCCGACGGCAGTCAGTCCGTTTAGCAAAACAAAACCCGGCGATCCGGAACTGGTGGAACGCTTTGAAGCGTTTGTATGCGGTAGCGAACTGGGCAATGCTTACACCGAGCTCAATGACCCAGCCGACCAATTGCAACGCTTGAAAGACCAAGCGGTTGCCAAGGCCAAAGCCAAAGGCGAAGATGCTGAAAATGCCGATATTTTAGACGGTGATTATATTGAAGCGTTAGAGTCCGGCATGCCCCCCACAGGCGGTATGGGCATTGGCATTGACCGTATGGTCATGCTACTGACCGCGCAGGATTCCATTCGCGAAATTATTTTCTTCCCTACCTTAAAGGCCTTGGAAGAAAAATAAATCATTTGGCACCTATGCAAAAACCCCGCTCAAACGAGCGGGGTTTTTGTTAGGGAAATACTTACTTAAAATACTGCGCGTATTGTGCTTTGGCCTCTGCGCAACGCTCTGGCGAACAAGTGGGTTTTCCACTGCAATAATCACCGCAGCAGCAGGAGGTGTCTTGATAATTACCTGCTGAACCACAAGAACCAGATGCATTGGCAAAACATACCGAGTCATTTTTAAATGTTGCATATGCACAAGGAGCTAGAGAAGCAGAAGGATTGGCTATACAAAGGCCCCCATCAAACGTACTGGAGTATCCGCAAAACTTATGTCCACTACAAACAGCCGCTCCTTGAATAGTATCTTCTCTGCACGAATCAGAATGAGAGGAGATATTATCATCAGATAGACAAACGCCTCCTCGTTCTATTTTTGTATTCCAACATCCAGAACACGACTCTTCAGCTTGGATATTTCCTTTTCCATCACTTCCGCATTGGTCTGAATAGTTTTCATTTTCAAGTACAGGTAAGCCTAATGCCTCACAACGGCTTGCTGTATCTTGATAACATTTCGTCTTGCTACTACTCCAAGACCGACCGGCATTTTCACAGGTTCCTCCATCTATTGCCTGATCTAATAAATATCCCGTATAACCGTCAGCTGACGTTAGCTCTTGGCCCATGAGTAATTTCCCGCAAAGTCTTTCGGCGCGCTCATCTCCGGCAAGTGCTTCACAATGTAACTGTCCGGCAAATTTTGGGTTATCATCTAAGTAACTAGCCAGTCTTACATTGGCAAGTTTACTATTTGTCACTCTGATTACATTGGGGTCAGAGGTGTTATTAGGAGTAATTAAGTTAAATGTTAAATCGTTGTTCTCCATAGTCACGTCCAAATTAGCCATCGTGTCGGTATATCCGTCATTGGACATCTTAAATGCTTCCTCTGCGTCTTTTATCGCTTTGGCTCCCGGGAGCATCGTGCTCCAATGACTCTTGTCCACTGCTCCTTGGTACATCGGTATAGCAATAGCAGAAAGAATCCCAATAATCAGAACTACGATTAATAGTTCTATTAAAGTAAAGGCTTTCCTTGACATTTTTATTCTCCTTTTTAATAATCTTAAAACGCCCGTAATGCAACGTTTCACAAGCAAGTGTCTTGAAAACAGCGGCGTTCTAAGAAATCGTAGCAAAAAAAAAAAACAAGTCAAGCCTTTTTTATTTCCCGACGAGAAAACGGCCAAACAAGAAACGACACAGCAGTGGCAAAAGGAAAAACCCCGCTCAAACGAGCGGGGTTTTTTATAATCTGACAAATTAATACAGTAGCCAACCGGCACCGCCGGCCAGTAGAATAAGTAGAATGGGATGCATTTTATATTTTCCGACTGCCACAAAAGCACCCGCAAATAACACCACACTTTTCCAATCCACAAAATTTTCAGCATTGCATAATACCAGTGCCGCGGCGGCAATCAGACCTACTACCGCAGGGCGGAGCGCCGTAAACACGGCCTTTACACTTTTATCCTGTTGATGTTTCAAAAACCAACCCGCTACTAATAACATGAGTAAAAATGAAGGCAAACATACTGCCACAGTAGCCACCGTAGCTCCCCAAACACTTTGGGCGGCGGCATACCCCGTATAAGTGGCCATATTAATACCCACCGGCCCCGGTGTCATTTGGCTAAGAGCTACGATATCGGTAAACTGGGCATTGGTCAGCCAAGCCTGCTTGGTAACCACTTCATTTTGTATAAACGAAATCATGGCATATCCGCCGCCGAAATTGAACAGGCCGATTTTGAAAAATGTCCAAAATAATTTGAAATAAATCATTTACTTCTCCTAAGTAGCCAGCCGCCCGCACCGGCTATCAATACCACATACACCGGCGAAATCCCCCCTAGCCACACCGCTAACGCACACCCGACGGGAAACCAACTGTTTTTCCAGGTAATACCGGCGCTTTTAGCCAATCGAAACACCGGCACTGCAATCAAAGCCACCACGGCGGGCCGTATCCCTAGAAAAATGCGATTAATCGTTGTGTTTTGGCGAAAACCTTGCAAGCAAATTGCGATTGCTAAAATAATACCAAACGATGGAAGCACCGCCCCCAGCCCTGCCCACAAAGCACCCCAAACACCGGCCAGTTTATACCCTGTAAAAATAGCCATATTGACGGCTAAAATGCCCGGGGCCGATTGCGCCAGTGCGGTTAAATCCAAAAAATCTTGTTTGCTTAGCCAATTGTGGCGGCGGGTCAATTCCTCTTCCATCAAGGGTAGCATTGCATAGCCGCCCCCCAAGGTAAAAAGACCGATTTTGCAGAAAATAAAAAACAATCGCACACACAGTTTCATGTGTATATTGTAGCAATTTAGAAAAAAGGAAAAAGAAAAGAAGGTAGGTTAGAATGCATGGAGAAACTGTGTTTTTTCTATTATTTATGCTATATTAAAGATAGGAGAATTTTCCCGCAAGGAGGAAGAAATGAAACACAAAACAATATTACTCGCAGGCATTTTCCTGTTAAGCTTTGCCGCCTGGGTATGGGCCGAAGTACCGCAAAATATTTCTTTTGCCGGGGAGACGTTTGTTTTCGCTAAAGATAAGGAAGAAGGTGGCGTTGTTACTTACTCGGCTTCAGCACGTGAAGGCGGTATAGTATTTTGGATATTTGCTCCTTCAGACTCAGCCCAAAAAGATACAATTAACCCTGTTTCTGCAGCTCATAGAAAATTACAAGAGTGTGAAGAAAACAATGATCTTTACCACAACTGTAAATTAGATTATTGTGATAATGAGAATATAGTACTATCACAAGACGCAAGCGGACTTTGGGTCGATTTGTTCCGATATACTAAAACAAAACTTTTATGGATAAAAATTTATTCGAAAGAATTGCGTGCCCCCGTCTCTCAATACCGCCGGGCCCTCTGCCAATTAGATATTTAATTTACTGCACGCAGAAACCTATAGATTAGAAGAGCGGGAAAGTATTAAAACTTTCCCGCTCTTTTATAAATAGTTCAAACTATGCTTATTTCACTTTGCCTTCGGCTTTGAGGTAAGACATAATCCCTTTGCCAATGCCTTCACCCATTTTCTTTTGGGCCGATTTATTATTTAACCGTGCCTTATCTTTGGGACTGCTGATAAAGCCCATTTCCACCAAAATAGCCGGTGATTGCACACCGCGTAGCACATAAAAGTTGGCCTGCTTAATCGAATTATTTTGCCGCACCGCAATCCCGATGCCCGGCTCTTTGTACACATAATTGCGTACGTGACCGGCCAGTTTAGAACTTTCGTTCATATATTCGTTCTTAGCCAGCGACTGTAATAGTTTATCCACAAAACTATAATGCGCTTCTTCATACTGCAAAGATTCGTTTTCAAAAGCAGCGATGTCTGCCGCTTCCTTGTCGGTAGCTTTATCGGAACGGAAATACACTTCAAAGCCGTTAGCGTCACTTTTCTTCGTGGCATTGGTGTGTATGGATACAAACAAATCCGCCTTTAGATCATTGGCTTTCTTACTGCGTCCGGCCAACGTGACAAAGGTATCATCACTGCGGGTCAGCGTTACATCAACCCCTTGTTTTTTCAGATAATTATACAAGTGCTTGGAAACCGCTAAATTCAAATCCTTTTCACGCGCACTACCGCGGCGAACAGCCCCCGGGTCTTGGCCGCCGTGACCGGGATCCACTACAATGTGAATCTTGCCTTTAGCAGTTATAATCGGTGCGGGCGCGGCACTGATAGTCGGCGGAGGTACTGCAGATAGCACCGGCACAGAGGCAGCGGCCTCTTCGTCAGCGGAAAGGATGGGGGTGTCTTCCGGCTGAGCACTTAAATCTAATTCTTCGGCATCCGTATCTTCTTCCCCCTCAGCCGTTACCGAAGGGGCCGGCAATTCTTCCGCAACTACGGAAGATTGCAGGGCAGGAGCTTTTTGCTCTGCGGGCTTTTGGGTTTTTGCGGGAGGGTCCGCGATTTCTTTGGCAGAAATGCGCAACATTTGCCCCGCCGAGGTGGGAATCATTTTCCACACTTTTCCTTGCGTGCCTAACACTACTTCCACCACTACATTTTTGCCCGATTGCGACAAAGAGAAAGAACGAATAAACGTATCTTTCGGACGCTGACTGATATCCCGCTTCAACACGGCATTAGGGAACATCGCTTTTAAGGTGTGCTTGTTGGTCTGTTCGAGCGTAGGAGCCGTTTTGGCTTTGGTCCAAATCTGCAGTCCGTCAAAATCAGTTTGCCGGTCTAATTGTTCAAATGCCACCGTAAAATGTTTTTCCACTACCAGCGTATTATTTTGAAACGCGATTTGCCGATCCAACGCTTTTTGTATTTGCGGTAGCAAGAAAAATTCCACCGGCACGTATATTTTACCGCCGGAAACAATGGTTTCGGCCGGTAGTGCCACGGTGGAAGTATTAATAATGGCTTCCCGCAAAGAAGCACTCACAATGGCATACATGCCGGGAAAAGCAATTTTAAGTTGTTTAGAAGCAGAGAAGAACTCCACCGTGCCGCCCAATTTTTTGGCGGTTGCCTGCGCATCCAGCAAGGTATGTCCGGACGCCTTTATGGAAGAAACAGTCCCTTTGTCTTTGCCCAAAATTTGTACAGCCGTCTTGCCTTGTGCATGCAAAGCAGGAACGACCCCGAACAAAAACAAACAAATAGACAAAACTAGTTTTAGTCTTCTCATAAAAAGGCCGTACGGAATTTTCCGCGTAACGCACGATTACTCTAATACGATTTTATAATCTTCCCACGCCAGTTGCGGATCAGACTGAATTTTAAGCGAACGATGGATATTTTCTTCAATATCCGCTTGCTTTTCTTTGATAGATTCGGCCAGTACCGGATGCAATACTACTCGCAAATTACCACCCGGGCGACCATTGGTTAAATCATAAATTTCGCGCTGTATTTTAATACGCATACTTTCCGCAGAAAGCACCCGCCCCGAACCATGACATTGAGGGCATTCTTCGCTAATAAAACTACCTGTGCTTTCGCGCTTACGCTCGCGCGTCATTTCCACCAGTCCCAGACGGGTAATAGGCAAGATACGTATTTTCGCACGATCCCCGCGCACGGCATTAGACAACGCTTCTACCACGCGGTGGCGGCTGGAGGCTTTGCGCATATCAATAAAATCAATTACAATAATCCCGCCGATATTGCGCAAACGTAATTGGTGGGCAATCTCTTGAGCCGCCTCAATATTGGTTTGCGTAACGGTTTCTTCTTGGGATTTATTACCTGTAAATTTTCCGGTGTTAACGTCAATAGCGCATAAACTCTCTGCTTCTTGAATAATAATACTGCCGCCATTGGGTAAGGGCAGTTTAATTTTACGTAAATTATCAATTTCGGGTTCCACACCGTATGCTTCAAAAATCGGCGTTTTGCCCTTATAGAGTTTGACGCGGTCCTCTAATTCCGGGGAATTTTTCTTTACAAAATCCAACACCCGTTCATAATCTTTCTTGTTATCTAACAAATATACTTTTGCATTTTCGCTCAGTACATCGCGCGCCACCTGCAACACCGCATCCATATCCTCATGTAACAAAGCCGGAGAAGGCAGTGTTTCAAATTTTTTCATAATGGACTGCCATTGGCGATACAGATACTTTACTTCACGTTCCAATTCATCTTTGGTAGCTTCTTCTGCTTCGGTACGAACAATACAACCCATTCCATTCAAATGTTTTTCAGCCAACTCTTGCATGATATCATTGAGTTTATGGCGGGCTTCACTGTCTTCGATATTTTTAGAAACTCCCACAAAACTCTGGTGCGGCGTAAGCACTAAATACCGACCGGGCAACGTAACATCCATGGTTACTTTCATGCCTTTGGTGCCGATAGCATCTTTTACCACTTGCACCATGATTTGCTGGCCTTTTTTAAGCGCCTTATCGATGTTTTTACGATCGGCTCCTAAAATATCGGAAATGTATAAATAGGCATTTTTTTCATAACCGATATTGGCAAACGCACTGGAAATACCCGGCAACACGTTTTCTACTGTGGCCTTATAAATATTGCCCACAATGTTGAGGGACCCGCGACGTTCCCAAATCAGTTCATTAATACGGTCATTTTCTAAAATTGCAATGCGCGTTTCTTCGAAAGAAGTATTGACCAATACCTCTACCTTCGGCGCTTCTTCTACATTTTTATTCATACTTCAAATCCTCTTTTCACTAAATGGCGTGTAACTCTCCACTGCTATCTCGCCAATATAGTGCTTCTCTAATAAATTCAATGCCCGGTAGGGCAAACACTGTTTCTGTTGGCACCGATACTTGTAACCAAGCCGCTACTACTTCCTCCGGCTTAGCCATTTTATCGGCGCTCTTTTGCAACCATAATTCCAATTGATCAGGCTGTGGCTGTGCCACGGATAACACAAACGGTTTCAAATCTTGCTGCATCGTCATACCGTTTGGCGCCTGCATTGTTACATATAAATGTTTTCCGCGGAAAAATGTTTCCGCGCCGACCGCCGGAGCATAACTGGCAAAATCTCCTTGCGCACGGTACTTCACAACTTCTGCCAAATGGCTTACGGAAGGCAACGCGTACGGCACACGCTGTACACGCAAAATGCGCAATCCGTCCGAAGCAGAAGGGACTAACTGGGCCTGTACCTGCTCTGCGGAAACCGGAGCAGAAAAATACAGGTCCGCTATTTCGCCCACACTGCGTTGTCCGTGTCCTAAGGCAGGGCCATACGCCAAACGGGGCCAACTTGGATTTACTTTTGCGGGCTCAAACGGCAACCCACTGCGCAATACTCGATTGCGCAAAGCGACAACAACCTGCTTGTGGTCCAAATCTTGGTCCACAGCAAACGTTACTCGTATTTTATAAATTTTTGGGGCATTTATCATACTTTTTTATCCGCCGGAAGTAATGCGCCGTGCATAAACAGACTGCACCACTCCCAGTGCCAGCATGCTTGACACTAAGTTGGACCCCCCATACGAAATAAATGGCAACGGGATTCCTGCTACCGGAAAAAGTCCGATAAGCATACCAAAATTAATTAACATATACGTTAAAAACATGCCAAAAATACCGCTACACACCAAATACCCATATCGGTCGCTTGCTATATAGGCAATTAATGAAATACGCCACAAAATCAGTACATATAATCCCAATACAAGTAGCGTACCCCATAATCCTAATTCTTCCCCCACTACCGCCAAAATAAAATCAGTATGTTTTTCCGGCACAAACCCTAAACGTGACTGCGTTCCGGAAAATAAACCTTTCCCCCAAATACCGCCAGATCCCATTGCAATTTGAGCCTGCAACACATTATACGAAGCTCCTTTAGGATCAGATTGCGGGGCCAAAAAAGCCTCCACCCGTTTGCGCTGATAAGGTTTAATTTGTTTGTCTACAAATACGCCGGCCGCAAATCCGGCCAAGATGACCAGTGTAGCCAATACAAAATAGAAAGAAGGAATAAAGAGGCGCAACTGTTTACATAGCTGCCAAGCAACATATCCCCCCACCATCACCAACAAGCAAAATCCACATATATACAAGGGACTAACACTTAGCCGGCAAAAAGCATCTATCAACCAATAATCTCGCAAAGCAGGATGTAAATAAAAATAAGTCCACGCAATCGTAAACATACCTGCCACTAGCGCAAACATCGCTACCAAAGCTAAATAGAAAACATTAATTCCCGCACAATATAACAATGCCAGCAAAGCCGGAAATGTAATAACAATAGATGAAAAATCCGGCTGTAGCATAATCAGTCCAAATACAGGCAGTACTAAGCACCCCAACAAGAACAGCGTGCGCATATCGCGAATGCGCCGGCCTTGTCTATCCAAAAAAGCTGCCGACACCAAAATTATTAAGACACGACATAATTCAGCCGGCTGAAAAGAAAATAAGGGCAACACAAACCAAGAACGGCTTCCACGCTGGTAACTCCCAAACAACAAAACACCCACCAGTAAGGCTAAAATTATTCCGTACAGACCTTTCCATTGTTCATCAAAAATTTGATAGTTAAAACTCCAACCCACAAAAAAAGCCATCAATCCCACCGGCACCGCTATCAAATGCGTGCGCACTACCGGATTGGATAAACTAAGCGTATTGACCGCAGACATAATACATAGAGCCCCTAATAGCGCCAGTAACAACATGGCCCCAAATAAAACAATGTCTAGTGTGCTTTTACGAGTAGTAGATTTATAATGGACCATATTAATCTCCTAAAAACTCCTCTACCAACTGTGTGGTCTCTTCCGTACGGAAATAGGCTTCTATCATTTGACGGGCAATAGGGCCTGCCACCGAGGAACCGCTTTTGCCAAACTCCACAAAAACAGCTACCGCTAATTCCGGCTCTTTTCCGGGTCTGCCGGCAAAAGCCAAAAACCAACCGTGGTCCGCGCCGTGCGGATTTTGAGCCGTACCTGTTTTGCCATACACGTCTAATCCCGGAATGTGCACCCGACGGGCTGTACCGTTTTCAACCGTGTTTTTAAGGGCTTTATACACTAAATCCCACGTAGAGGGTTGAATATCCACCTGCCCAATTTGTTCGCTCGTTCCTTGTGCCAGTATTTTTCCGTTATTCGAATCTACTACCCGGTCTAAATAATAGGGTTTCCACACCTTGCCGCGGCTGGCAAGCGCGGCCGCATATTGTGCCATCTTAATGGGCGTTACCAACAGTTCCCCTTGACCGATAGATAGATTTAAGGTATCCCCTATAAACCAATACGAACGGTTACGCGCGCGACGAGTCGGACCATACAAATTACCGGATTTTTCCCCGGGCAAATCAATTCCCGTAGGCTGCCCAAACTGAAACATTCGTTGCACTTTTTCAATCGCGGCCGGACCTATTTGCGCAGCCAAAGTATAAAAATAAACATCGCAGGAACCGGCCATTCCACCAAAAAAGTCCACCGGGCCGTGCGTACTCCAACACTTAAACACGCGTGAACCGGCATCATAATGGCCCGGGCAATAAATAATCTTGTGCGGGTCAAAATCCCCTTTTTCAATCGCGGCAATGGCGGTAATTACCTTAAAAGTGGAAGCGGGCGGATAGATACCTTGTACGGCCAAATTATACTCGCTGATTTTTCTGGATTTTGTCTCTCCTTCATCAGAATAAGGAACAAATAGGGCCGGATCGAAAGCCGGAGCTGTCGCTAAAGCCAAGATAGCACCGCTTCGCGGATCGATTGCCACCGCGGCACCTCGCCCCGTCGGAGAGTTTTTTAATCCGATTTCAGCCGCGCGTTGCACATCGTAATTTAATGTTAAATAGACATCCGCCCCACTACGCCATTTCCGGTCTTCAATCACTCTTTTAACACGTCCTCTATAATCAACTTCTAAGTACACTCCCCCGTCTAGACCTTTCATTTCTTTCTCAAATTTTTTCTCTAATCCGTTCTTACCTATTTTAGCATTGAGGCGATAATCTAAAGATAAATCACGGTTCTTCCATTCCTGCCCCTCCATACTACCCAAGTACCCTACCAAGTGGCTGGCCACCGAACCGTACGGATAAGCCCGTTTGTTTCCCTCAATCAAATAAATACCGGGATAGTACAATTGTAATTCTTTTAGGGCGATGGCACTTTTGGGCGATAAATTTTCTGCCAAAGCAACGGCTTTTCCGCTGCGAATGGCTTGTTGTAATTTATCGGACACCGCTTCTTGTTCAACTCCTAAACGCGGGGCCAAATCTTTCGCTAGTTGCTCTAGGTAGTCCGTTTCTTTGGGGCCGGACCCCAAGTAGTATAAATTAAAACTGGGGGCATTGGCTGCAATCGCCTTACCGTCGGCGGTAAAAATCTGTCCGCGAGGAGCCGTCTGGTACAGAATTTGCGTACGGTTTCGTTCCGCCAGTTGCAAATAACGATTATGCCTGAGTAACTGAATATCTATCAAACGTAACGCAATCACTCCCCCCGCCAGCAAGGCCAGCGTGAGCAGGATACGTAAACGATTGTTGAATATAAGTTTTGTTACCGGCATTAGTAATTTTTCGTTCTTATCGGAAAGGTGCGGCGCACCGCCCAAAAAATAGCCGGAGCTATCAAGGCTGTTAAGATAATTGCACTCACAAACGGCCACCAACCATTCCAAGTAGAAAGACCTACAAAAAATTTGAGTAGTACTCCGTTAAACACAGCAGCCAACAAACCCAACACGAAAGCAGATACCACTTGCGGCACCACTGCTTCCAAATCTACTCTCTTCTCCAAACTATACACTGCCACTGCACACCACATAAACACAAAAGCGTTATGACCAAATAATTTCACTCCGAAAAAATCTAAAAACAGGCCGCAAATAAATGCCGTCGGATATCCATATTCCGGTTTCAAACACGCGCACACTGCCATCACAAAAACCAGCATGACATTGACGCTAATGCCCCATGCTCCCAACAAGGCCAAACAGCCCCAATGCAAGATGGTGGCCGCCCAAAAAAGTAGCATTAATTTAAGAATTGTTTTGAGCATTAATTCTCCCCCAAAGAAGGCACCAAGATAAATAATTCACGAATTACTCGTCCTTCTGCCGCAGGCTCTACACGTGCGCTTACGGAAGAGGATGTATTTTCCTTTCTTTCTACCACATGCACTTTACCTACCAAAATTCCTGCGGGAAAAATACTGCTAGAGGCGGAAGTATATACCAGTTCCCCTTCTTGTACTTTAGAGAGCAAGGGTAAGTAACTCAGTTTTAACTCCGCAGGCCCCGCTCCGCTTAGTAACGCCTCTTCTTGAGAAGGCGAGATATAAACCGCCGCTGAAAAATCTTCATCCCGCACCAATAACACTTTTGCTGTGTGTTCATTTGATTCCAACACCACTCCGGCCAACACCGGCTGGCCTTCCTGATACACAATAGCTGCCGCGCGCGGCAAAATCCCCTCCTCACGCCCTTTATCAATTACCACACTATTCCACTGGCTGGGCTCCCGATATGCGGTTTTAGCCCAAATTCCTTTCCAAGAGTGGGGCGCACGTAATTGCAAGGCACCGCTCAAGCGCTGATTTTCTTGCATAGCCTCGCGCGCCTGCGCATTTTCAAGTTGCATGCGGCTCAACTGCTCTTTAAGCTCAATATTTTCTTGATGGGTATTTAGTAATTCGTGTACACTACCCCACACTGAAGCAGCATATTCCACGCTTTCATGTGAGGCACGTATTTGCGGAATAAATATGTAAGACAAAATCATTTTTACCGATGCAATAGGGCCTTCTAAAGGCAACAACATAAGTAATAAAGACAACAAAATCCCTACCGCAGGTAATACTCTGCGGGAACGCACCGTAACTACACTTTTTTTCGCGGAACGTTTTGCCTGTTTCATAGGTTTATTTTCATAAAAAAGCGGACAAAGTTCCTAAACATTAGAACCCTGTCCGCTTTTGTTGATATCAAACTTAATAAGATTTGTTTCTGTTGTTAAAGAAACGCGAACCTTTCTCGTTTAACTGTTCCAAGAAGCGGCCGGTACCTAACGCTACACAACTCAAAGGATCTGCCGCACGATGTACAGGAATATCAGTTTCTTTGCGGATCAAATCCGTAATACCGCGCAGCAAACTACCACCACCTGCCACTACTAAGCCTCTGTCCACTAGGTCAGCTGCTAATTCCGGCGGGGTTTCTTCCAAAGTAGTCTTAATAATGTCTATAATGGAACGAACCGGCTCCATCAAGGCTTGACGGATTTCCTCTGAAGTGACGGTTAAAGTACGCGGCAAACCTTGCGTCTGGTCGCGTCCTTTCACTGCCATAGATTTTTCTTCTTTGAGCGGATAAACAGAGCCTAAGTTTATTTTCACTTCTTCGGCTGTCGTTTCTCCGATAATCAAATTGTATTTTTTACGGAAGTATTGCACGATGCATTCCGTCAGTTCGTCGCCGGCCACATCAATAGATTTAGCCACCACCATGCCGCCTAAAGAAATAACGGCTACTTCCGTAGTACCGCCGCCGATATCCACAATCATGCTGGCATGCGGTTCCGCAATGGGCAAATCCGCTCCCATCGCAGAGGCCATAGGCTCTTCAATTAAGTAGACTTCCCGCGCACCGGCTTGGCGGGCTGCGTCATCCACAGCCCGTCTTTCTACGCCGGTAATATCAGAGGGAATGCCAATTACAATCCGGGGCCGCAATAAACTGCTGCGGCTATGTACTTTGCGGATAAAGTAGCGAATCATTTCTTGCGTCACTTCAAAATCAGCAATGACGCCGTTTTTCAAGGGACGCACAGCAATAATGTTCGCGGGCGTACGGCCCAACATCTGCTTGGCTTTCGCTCCTACCGCTTTTACTTCACCGGTTTCTCTTTCTACAGCCACTACAGACGGTTCCCGCAACACGATGCCTTTGTCCTTAACATAAATCAGACAGTTGGCTGTGCCGAGGTCCATCCCCAGGTCTGAAGAAAATAAACCGCCCAGATAGTCTAGCACCATTTAGTCCACCAATTTAATAATGGCCACTTGTGCGTTGTCGCCTTGGCGAACACCCGCACGATAAATGCGGGTAAATCCACCCGCGCGGTTTTGATAACGAGCCGCCAACACATCAAACAATTTCTTGTAGGCGTCTTTATCTTTCAATGTATCTTTGACGGCTAAGTGATTGTTGGCTTTAGCCAAAGTAATCAAGCCTTCTACCACGCGGCGCACTTCTTTAGCTTTAGGCAACGTGGTTTTGACTTCTTCGTGCAAGATAATGCTGGTAGCCATATTTTTAAGCATCGCATTCTTGTGAGAAGAAGTTTTGCCGAGTTTACGGTATCCGGTATTTTTAATCATCTTTACAATCCTTTAAATGGGTCGTACCCTAAATTTTCATACCCAGTGTCAAATTCATTTCACTGAGTCTTTCTTTAATTTCGTCCATTGATTTAGCACCGAAATTCTTAATCATCTTCAAGTCGTCTTCGGTCATTTTGACCAAATCACGTACCGTGTTGACGTTTTCGGATTTCAAGCAATTAATAGAGCGAGAAGAAAGCTCAATAAATTCGATTGACTGGTTTAACGTGTCTTCCAATTTGGAATTGACGGGAGTGGCCCCGCTGACACTGCCGGTCATAGAAATCGGTTCCGTTTGCATATCAGCAGCCGTGCTGACAGCCACGGTGCCCGGTTCTTCACCTTCAATGGTGAAAATATGCAAGGAGCCAGAGAGCAATACCGCGGCGCGGTGCAAAGCACGGGCCGGCTCTAAGGTACCGTCAGTGGTGATTTCCAAGATCAAGCGGTCATAGTCGGTTTTCTGTCCGACGCGGGCCGGTTCTACATCGTAGTGCACTTTCACAATCGGAGAGAACAGCGCATCTACAGGAATAAAACCAGCAGGGCGTTGGATTTTGGCCAAATCTTCTGCAGGAACGTATCCCTTACCGCGGGAAATTTCAATTTCCATTTCCAAGCTTCCGCCTACTTCCAAGGTGGCCAGTTGTAAGTCTTTGTTAATAATGCTTACGCCGTCCACTTCTTCAATATCGGCAGCGGTTACCGGGCCGGCTTTAGTAGCAGACAAGGTAACATATTCGCGGTTTTTGTGGTCCATCTTAATGCGCAATTGTTTCAAATTGAGCAAGATGTTGATAACGTCTTCCCGCACGTTAGGCAGCGTGGTAAATTCGTGAATGGCCCCGCTGATGCGTACGGCTGTAACAGCTGCTCCTTCCATACCGGAAAGTAAAATCCGGCGCAAGGAATTTCCTACTGTATGGCCATAGCCGCTTTCGTAGGGCTCGGCGGTAAACTTACCGTAGCGGTCCGAAGCTGTTTTTTCATCCAATTGAATTTTCTGGGGAAGAACTAATTCATTAAAAGCCATCTCATCCTCCACGCTTATTTAGAGTAGTATTCTACAATGAGCTGTTCATTGACGGGATAGGACATTTCTGCCCGATCCGGCCAGCGCAGCAATTTGCCGGTCAATTTTTCGGCGTCATATTCCAAGAAGCTGGGGCGTTGATTGCGTTTTTCAGTTTCCAACAACCCTTGCTTAATCATGGCATTTTCAGCCAAAGCGGAATTCAAAACCACTTTGTCGCCCGGTTTTACTTGGAAAGAAGGCACATTGACGGCTTTCCCGTTAACGGTTACAGCACCATGCAATACCAATTGGCGAGCTGTTTTGAGTGACACAGCAAAACCAATGCGGCGCACGATGTTGTCCAAGCGGGTTTCTAGCAAACGCAAGAAATTTTCACCGGTTTGTCCTTGCAATTTAGCCGCTTTATCAAACATGTTGCGGAACGGAATTTCCGACATGCCGGATTGGAAGCGTGCTTTCTGTTTTTCTTGCAAGCGCACACCATACTCGGATAATTTAGCGCGGCGTACTTTGCCGGCAGCTTTCCCACCGCGCAATTTGGCGGAAGCCAATTTATCGATGACGCAGTTGGTATAGCATTTGGTTCCTTTGAGGAACAATTTGCAATCTAATTTTCTGCATTTTTTGCAGCTAGCTTCAGTATTTCTAGACATAAATCTTATACTCTCCGTGCTTTAGGGGGTCTGCATCCGTTATGCGGGATGGGGGTTACATCTTTAATGGAAGAAACTGTCAGTCCGGCTTGTTGTACAGCACGAACTGCCGTTTCACGTCCTTGACCCGGGCCGCATACTTTTACGGCCACTTCGCGCATTCCTAATGCAACGGCTTTTTCAGCGGCTTTATTGCAGGTAATCTGAGCAGCAAACGGCGTGCTCTTTTTGGTACCCTTAAAACCGTGAGAACCGGCGGTAGACCAAGCGATGGTGTTACCTTTATCGTCAGACACCGTTACAATGGTGTTGTTAAACGAACAGTAAATATGCACCACACCGAAGGCCGGCGCTTTGGCATTTTTCTTTTTGCCTTTTGCAGCTGCGGGGGCTTTTGTTTCCGCAGCAGTGGTTTGAGTTTCTTTTTCTTCTGCCATAATTTAAATCCTAAAAATTAATTTATTTTGCAGCAGCCTTGGAACCGACAGTTTTGCGGCGTCCGCGGCGGGTGCGGCTGTTGGTTTTGGTACGTTGACCACGCACGGGCAGATTTCTGCGGTGGCGTTGGCCTCTGTACGAACCAATCTCAATAAAGCGGTGAATATTTTGTGCCACTTCACGGCGCAATTCACCTTCCACCTTATATTCTTTCTGTAAGATGGTGTTCAAAAGACCGGCCTGTTGTTCGGTGAGGTCTTTGACGCGGGTAGCGGGGTCAATTTGGCCATCCAATTTAGCAAGCACTTCTTTGGCGTTTTTCTTGCCGATGCCGTAAATATATTCCAACGCTACATCAATTCTTTTATTTTTCGGTAAATCAATACCTGCGACTCTAGCCATATTCTATGAATACTCCTTAAATTAACCTTGGCGCTGTTTGTGTTTAGCAACTTCACACACCACACGCACGACGCCATTGCGTTTAATGATTTTGCATTTTTGGCATATCTTTTTTACACTAGCTCTGACTTTCATTTATTTCTCCCTATAAGTTATTCTGCCTTTGGTTAAATCATACGGGGACAATTCTAATTTCACTTTGTCTCCGGGCAAAATTCTTATATGATGCACTCTCATTTTCCCGGATATGTGTCCTAGAATAATTTTGCCGCCCGGGATTTCAATTTTAAACATCGCGTTTGGCAAGGATTCTAAGACTTTGCCTTCAACTTCTATTTTATCGCTCATACATCTCCGGTTTGGGTTAAATTTCAGAATAAACTAAGTTTATTCAAAAGCAGTAAAAATTTCACTGCCGTGAGCTGTGACTGCTACCGTATGTTCAAAGTGGGCCGCATAACTGCCGTCCCGCGTGACCACCGTCCAACCGTCACTAAGCTGCCTGACTCTCCATGTTCCCGCTGTAAGCATTGGTTCAATGGCAAGTACCATGCCTGCCTGTAAAACAGGACCGGTGCCCGGTTTTCCGAAATTCGGAATAGAAGGCTCCTCATGCATCGTACGGCCAATGCCGTGGCCGCAATAATCGCGTACCACGCCCATGCCCTGTTGCTCGGCATAAGTCTCCACCGCGTGTCCGATATCTCCTAGCCGGATACCCGGTTTGACTAGCCCGATGGCTTTATAAAGTGACTTTTTTGTCACATCCATCAATCGTTGGGCTTCCTCAGAAACTTTGCCGACGCCGAGGGTGATCGCGGCATCCGAACAGAAACCGTCAAGCTTGGCTCCTGTATCGATACTGATAATATCACCACTCTTTAATATTCTACCTTTTTTGGGGATTCCGTGCACGACTTCTTCATTAATGGACGCACAAATACTTCCCGGAAATCCACCATAGCCCAAAAAAAGCGGCACCGCTCCGAAGGAACGGATCGTTTTTTCGGCTATTTCGTCCAAATCGAGTGTTGACACTCCCGGCTTAACCGCTTGTGTCATTTTTTCAAGCACGGCCGCAGTTACTTTTCCTGCGTTGCGCATTAATTGCAATTCGTGCTCATTTTTAACTTCTATCATAATCTATGCCTTCAATACCGCTAACAAATCAGCCAAAACTTGATCCGGGGTTTGATCCCCTTTGACAGCCACAAACCGGCCCGCTTTTTTATAAAAATCCATCACCGGTTCCGTTTGTTTATGATATACAGACAAACGGTGGGCAATACTTTGCGGCATATCGTCTTTGCGCGTAAACACTTCCCCGCCTTGTGCGGCACAATCTTCCAATGAAAAATTAGGACCAATTTGTTTTGTTTCACCGCTGGGCAACTTGCATTGTTTACGGGCAGATAAGCGGGCTACTACCACTTCATCCGGCAAAGCGATTTCAATTACTTTGCCCAGTTTGCGTCCCAACTCTGCCAACATTTTGTCCAACATCTCTGCTTGTACTACCGTGCGGGGAAAACCGTCAAAAATAATATCCCCTTTGGCAGTTGAAACAACTTGCTTCAAAATGGACAGCATCAACTCATCAGAAATTAAATCCCCTTTGCTGATGATAGCCGAAACCTTTTTCCCCAATTCACTACCGGACGCAATTTCTTTACGCAACACATCACCTGTAGAAATATGCGTGTAGTGCAATGTTTGTTCTAAACGTTCGGCCTGTGTACCTTTTCCGGCACCTGGAGCACCCATCAGTACAATATCCATTTTGTTTCCTCTTAAGACGGCTTTTGCGTTTAAACCCCTAAGAGCTTAAACGCAAAAGTTCAAATTATTGCCGTGAGCTTATTGGCCCACATTAAACCAACGGCCTTTAATTTTCTTACTGCCTTTGAGCAGCGGCTCGTAATTGCGGGCCAGCAAGTGTGCTTGAATTTGGCTGACCGTATCCAATGCAACACCGACCACAATCAGTAACGCCGTACCACCGAAATAGAAATCCACGTTAAATTCTGCGCGGAAGAAATCCGGTAATACTGCGATCAGACATACCGCAATTGCACCACAGAACGTCAAGCGGTTCATCACCCACTCAATATAATTCTTGGTAGGTTCTCCCGGACGAATTCCCGGAATAAAACCGCCCCATTTCTTCATATTATCGGCCAAATCAGCCGGATTAATGGTCATGGAGTTGTAGAAATAGCAGAAGAAAATAATGAGCGCAGAGAACAGTACCATATACCATATACTGTTATGGCTCATAAATTCTAACAACCGTTGTGCCCACGCGGCATCACGGTTAAAGCTGGCTATTGTCAACGGCAAGGAAATAACAGAGGAGGCAAAGATTACCGCGATTACGCCGCTCTGATCAATCTTGAGCGGTAAATAACTGGTTTGCCCACCATACATTTTATTGCCGACTTGACGCTTGGCATATTGCACCGGAATTTGGCGTTGAGCTGTTTCCAACCATACAACCAGTCCGGTAATTACAATCGCCGCACCAAAAATAACCATGGCCATAAAGAAATCCATTTCATCGGCTTGTACGCGGCTGATGACTTCCATAATGGCACTGGGCAAGCGGTCCATGATACCCGCAAAAATGATCAATGAGATACCGTTTCCGACGCCCTTTTCCGTAATTTGTTCACCCAGCCACATCACAAACATCGTACCGGCACACAAGGTCAGTACAGTCGTAATGAAAAAGAAAACGGACGGGTTAACTACGGCAGACACCCCGCCGGCTCCTTCTACCTTGGTGATGGCGAAGGTCATCATAGCGCCTTGCATCGCCGCCAAAAACAGCGTGAATATTCGGGTAATTTGGTTTTCTTTCCGCCGACCGGCTTCGCCTTCTTTATGCATACGGTCCAGCGCAGGGAAAATATGAGCACCGCGCACCAAGCTGATAATAATGGATGCGTTGATGTAAGGCATAATGCCGAGGGCTAAAATGGAGAATTTTCCCAGCGCACCGCCGGAAAAAATATTCATAAAGCCCAAAATACCGTTTTCATGCGCGGCAAATAATTGGCGCAAGACATCGGTATTGATCCCCGGTATGGGGATGGCGGCCGCTAAACGGAAAACGGCCAACGCCCCGAGCACGAAGAGAAGTCTCTTCTTGAGCTCGGGAGCGTTAAAAATATTCGCCACTGTATTGTTTTCCATTATTTGGTCTTCTTTTCAAGTACAGTTACGTTTCCGCCGGCTTTTTCAATAGCGGCTTTGGCCGTTTTAGAAAAACCGTGAGCGGATACTTTCAGAGCTTTGGACAGTTCGCCCATGCCCAAGATTTTCACGCTGGTTTGGTCATGAATGGCACCGGCTTTTTTCAAAGCTTCCGGCGTTACTTCCGCACCGGCTTTGAACAATTTTTCCAAAGTACCTACATTGACATAGTCAAACCGACGAGCAAAATCTTTGTTAGAAAAACCGCTTTTCGGGGTTTGGCGCACGAGCGGCATTTGACCGCCGGCTTTACTTTCTTTGCGGGTATTACCGGAACGAGAAGTTTGACCTTTCATTCCTTTACCGCAATAATTACCAAGACCCGAGGCAGCACCTAACCCCAAGCGTTTGCGGGGTTTGCGGGATCCGTGTTTAGGGAAAAGTTTATTTAAGGTTACCATAGTGTTTCCTCCAAACTAATTGGCCGCCGCTTCTGCTGCAGGGGCTTCTTCTACAGCGGCTTGAGCCGTTTTATCGGCTTTGCCGCGGATGGCGTTGACTGTTTCTTTATTTTTGAGCATTTTCAACGCTTCTAACGTTGCATAGACCAAGTTGCAAGGGTTATTGCTTCCCAAGCTGCGGGCCAAGACGTCTTTGATACCAGCGGCTTCAAACACCAAACGCACACCGGCACCGGCGATTACACCGGTTCCCGGAGCGGCAGGTTTCATCCACACAGAGGCAGCACCGAAACGGCCGATAACTTCGTGCGGAATCGTATCCCCTACGACAGGGAAAGTAACCATGTGTTTGCGGGCATGGGTTTCAGCTTTGCCAATGGCTAACTGAACTTGGTTAGCTTTACCGATGGCGACACCCACTTTTCCTTCTCCGTTGCCCACTACAACTAAGGCGCGGAAACCAAAGCGTTTACCACCTTTTACCACTTTAGCCGTGCGGGCCACGTGAATAACGGTGGTTTTCCCTTCGGATGCGGGTTTCACCTTTTGAAACTCGGCTTTTTTGCCTTTCGCTTCTTTTTTCATTTCGTTGGTCATTAAATTCACCTTACTTAGAATTTGAGTCCTGCTTCGCGCGCAGCATCAGCCAAGGCTTTGATTCTGCCGTGATATACGCGGCCGCCGCGGTCGAACATGACTTCGGTAATACCTTTTTCCAAAGCCTTTTTAGCAATCACAGCACCTAAGGCTTTGGCAGCTTCTACGCTTTTACCGGAAGTTTCAAACTTACCTTCCAATTCTTTAGACAAAGTCGTTGCAGACACTAAAGTGCTGTGCGTATTGTCGTCAATGATTTGGGCGTAGATATATTTTAAGCTTCTGTAGACAGACAAGCGCGGGCGATGTGCA
Source organism: Elusimicrobiaceae bacterium (assembly GCA_017528825.1). Taxonomy (NCBI): domain Bacteria; kingdom Pseudomonadati; phylum Elusimicrobiota; class Elusimicrobia; order Elusimicrobiales; family Elusimicrobiaceae; species Elusimicrobiaceae bacterium. Next base: position 71,517 of record JAFXOI010000041.1, read on the forward strand.
CCGGCTGCCGCGAGCAGGTGTTTGCGGCTTCTGTCTTTTCTGAATTGATATCTTTCTTGTTTAGTAGCCATAATTATTTGCCTCCTGCCGCGGTCTTACCAGCTTTGCGAGCAATATGTTCGCCTTGATATTTGATACCGCTGCCTTTGTACGGCTCTGGCGGGCGGATGCGGCGGATTTTGGCGGCAAAATCACCTACTTCAAATTTATTGCTGCCTTTAATTTCCAACAGGTTGCTCTTGGGGTCAGCCACGACGGTTAATCCGGCCGGCACTTCCATCACCACCGGATGAGAAAAACCGAGTTCCAAAGTCAGCTTTTTGCCGGCTACGGAAGCACGATAACCCAAACCGTTGATTTCCAAGTTTTTGCTAAAACCGTTGGTGACACCTTCTACGATATTAAACACGTTGGCGCGAGTAGTACCGTGAATGGCGTTTAATTCTTTGGCACGTTTTTCGTCGATAGACAAGGTCAAAGTTCCGTTATCCAATTTGATTTGGACATCGGCCGGAACGGTATAGGACAAGGTGCCTAATTTGCCCGTTGCGGTAATGATTTGGCCTTTGACATCTACTTTAGTACCGGCGGGAACATTGATTACTTTTTTACCAATTCTGCTCATATTCCCTCCTTACCAAACTTGGCACAAGAGTTCGCCACCGATTTTGTCAGCTTTGGCTTGTGCGTCGGTCATGATACCTTTGGACGTAGATAAAATCGTGATACCAAAAGAACCACGGACTTTGGGGATATTATTGTACGCGCTGTACACCCGTTGGCCCGGTTTGGAAACGCGGCGCAACCCTTGGATGACACATTCGTTTTCCGGCGTATATTTCAAAAATACGCGGACCACGCCACCCTTGGTTTCGTTATGCACGGCTTTGAAGTTGGCAATATAACCTTCTTCTTTCAAGATGCGCGCAATTTCCGTTTTAATTTTAGAAAAAGGGATATCCACTTTTTCTTTTTTCTTCATATTTGCGTTTCTGATTCTGGTCAAGAAATCTGCAATTGGATCCATATATTCAGGCGGCACTGTAAATTACTTTCCTGTTCGGAGTTAACTTCCAGCAGCTGCCTCCTCCTGTGTTTACCAGCTCGATTTTTTCAGACCCGGGATCAAACCCTGGTGTGCCATTTTTCTCAGGCAGATACGGCAAAGACCGAAATCGCGGTAATACCCGCGGGAACGACCGCAGATTTGGCACCGGTTATGGTAGCGTACTGCGAACTTTTGGTCCTTGGCCATTTTTGCAACCCATGCTTTCGTAGCCATATATTCTGCTCCTTATTTGGCCGACTTTTTAAACGGCATACCCATATATTGCATCAGCAAGTTGCCGTCTTGGTCGTTCTTGGCGCTGGTAACAAACGTAATGTTCATACCATAGGCTTTGGGCGATTTTTCCACATCAATTTCAGGGAAAATATAATGTTCTTTAATGCCCAAGTTCAAATTGCCGCGGCCGTCAAAAGACGGATTAAAACCCTGAAAGTCGCGAATGCGCGGGCAGGCAATATTGATGAAGCGTTCCATAAATTCATACATGCGAGCCCCACGCAGGGTAACACGTACGCCGATAGGCATACCTTCACGCAGTTTGAAGTTGGAAATAGATTTTTTAGCGCGGCGCACTTGGCTGGCTTGACCGGCAATAGCCGTCAAATCATCCTTAGCGATATCAAGCGCTTTAATATCTTCTCTGGCTTCTTTTACACCGATATTGATGACAATCTTTTCCAATTTAGGCGCGGCCATCGGGCTTTTAACACCCATGTCTTTCAGCAAGGCCGGCAGTACTTTCTCTTTGTAGAGTTTCTGCAGGGTCGGCTGATAGTCGGACGCGGTCTTGGTTGTTTTTTTCGTTTCTTTAGTCATGTTATGTACCTAGATTAAATAAGCGTCTCGTTGCATTTGCGGCAGACACGCACTTTTTCGCCGTTGTCCAAAATTTTGATTTTGGGGGTCATGGCTTTTTTGCATTTGCCACAAACGACGGCGACATTGGAAGCATCTAACGGCGCTTCCATCTTTTGAATGCCGCCCTGTTTGTTTTGAGAAGGTTTCACGTGTTTGGAAATCATATTGATACCCACTACCGTCACCGTATTTTTAGACGGATTGACGGATTTCACTTCACCTTTCTTACCTTTGTCTTTGCCCGCAATAACGAGCACGGTATCTTTTTTCTTGATTTGCATATTAGACTACCTCCGGTGCCAGCGAGATGATTTTCAAGAAGTTCTTTTCGCGAAGTTCTCTCGCAATCGGCCCGAACACACGTGTACCTTTGGGTTCGCCATTGTCGTTAATGATGCAAACAGCGTTGTCATCAAAACGAATATAGGAACCGTCTTTGCGTCTTTTTTCACGGGCTACGCGCACTACTACGGCACGTACCACGTCGCCTTTCTTAATGGCGGAAGTAGGGATCGCATCCCGAACGGAGCACATCACGACGTCTCCCAGAGTTGCGATATCCCGATGGTGGCCGCCGCGCACCTTAAAGCATTGCACTTTGCGGGCGCCGGAATTGTCAGCCACGTTGACGATGCTTCTAATTTGAATCATACATTAACTCCGTATTTTGCTAACAAATACTAGGCCTGGGCTTTTTCCACAATTTTGGAAATACGCCACTTGGTCGTTTTCGAGAGCGGACGGCAGCTCATGATTTCCACTTTGTCGCCGATTTTGGTTTCATTGGCTTCATCGTGAGCATGATATTTGGTCGCTCTTTTCAAAGTTTTGCTATACAGACCGTGACGAACTAAGCGTTCCACTTTGACGACGCGGGTCTTGTTCATCTTGTCTGATACCACTTCACCGGTGAGTACCTTTCTCAAACCGCGGGTTTCATTCTTTTCCATATAAACCTCTTATTTCTCTTCTTTCTGGTTAATCAGCGTTTGCAGAAGAGCAATCTCGCGTCTGACCGCCCGGATTTCTAACGGGTTAGAAAGCGGGGTGGTGCTATGTTTGAAAAGAAGGTTAAATTTCTTTTCTTGCGCCTTGGCCAACGCTTCTTTGAGCTCGGCCACGGTTTTATTTTTCAAAGCTTCTTTTTCTTTGGTCTTCATACTATCTTCTCGCTACCAATTTGGTCTTAATCGGGAGCTTGTCAGAAGCCAGGCGCATAGCACGTTGTGTATCTTCCAACGTAGCACCTTCCAATTCAAACAAGATGGTTCCCGGTTTTACGACGGCCACCCAATGGTCCGGAGCACCTTTACCTTTACCCATACGGGTTTCGGCAGGGTGTTTGGTGATGGCCTTATCGGGGAAAACGCGAATCCAGAGTTTACCTTTTTTCTTGATAAAACGGGACAGCGTAATACGGGCCGCTTCAATTTGACGCGCGGTAATCCATTTCGGTTCCAAGGCCTTTAAGCCGAATTCACCGAATACCACGGTAGCACCGCGGGTTGCGTTACCCTTAATGCGGGGCGCGCTATGCGGTTTGCGATATTTTACTCTTTTAGGCATCAACATAAGTAAATTCCTCTATTTGGTCTCCACCGCGGCTTCTACGACGCCGGCGTCAACATTTCCCTCTAACATATCACGATGTTGTTTTTTGAGTTCGTTCATGATTTCTTTGGGAGATTTGGCAAAATGCGTCCGTTTGAAAATCCAAACTTTGATGCCGATTTTGCCGCTGACGGTTTGCGCTTCGGTGAAACCATAGTCAATGTCCGCACACAAGGTGTGTAAAGGCACGCGGCCTTCACGTTTCCATTCCGTGCGAGCAATTTCCGCGCCGCCTAAACGGCCAGACACCATGATTTTAATACCCAAGGCTTTACCTTGCAAGGCTTTTTCAATAGCCTTTTTCATGGCTGCTCCATAGTGAGCGCGTTTTTCAAGTTGTTGGGCGATATTTTGAGCCACTAATTGCGCATCCGTTTCCGGATTTTTGATTTCGATAACATTGACGAAAGTTTTGCTTCCGGTCAAGGTTTCGATTTCTTTGCGCAAGGCTTCAATATCGGCACCTTTTTTACCGATGACCACACCCGGGCGAGCGGTATGAATGTTCAGGCGCAAGAAAGCACCGGCACGTTCAATACCTACATAGCTGATGGCGGCCATTTTAAATTTGTCGTCCACGATCTTGCGAATCTGGAAATCTTCCATGATCAAGGCCGGCATATTCTTGGGGGCGAACCAGCGGGAACGCCAATCTTGAATATAACCCAGTCTAATAGATCGCGGGTGAATTTTGTGTCCCATAGTTTAGCGACCTCCCTTTTTTTCGTCGGAAACAATGACCGTTAAGTGGCACATGCTCTTTTTATACGGCATGGCGCGGCCTTGCGGGCCCGGTTGAATCCGTTTCAAGTGGCCGCTGGGGCCCAAGTTTGCAAATGCTTCTTTAATGAAGATTTTGCTGAAGTCCAGCTTTTTACCAGCTTTGACTTCTAAGTTCGCGGCAGCACTGTGAATCGTTTTGGCTACTAAATCAGCGGTGCGTTTGGCGATAAACGGAAGTACATCTTCCGCCGCCTTGACGTTTTTACCGCGGATTTGGTCCAATACCAGGTTCACCTTGCGGCTGCCGTAGCGTTGAAATTTAGCTTTTGCACAAGCTTCCATATCCAATCCTCAACTCTTATTTCAAGGCGGTGGAGTCTTTGGTCATACCACCATGGCCTTTGAACAAACGGGTGAAAGAGAATTCACCGAGTTTATAACCTACCATTCTCTCAGAGATGTAGATGGGCAGGAATTTCCGTCCGTTGTGTACCAAAAATGTATGGCCCACAAATTCCGGAATAATCGTGCAAGCTCTCGCCCACGTTTTGATAGGTTTCTTTTCGTTGGAAGCATTCATTTTTTGAACCTTTTCCAACAGGTTTAAATCCACATAAGGACCTTTTTTAGTTGATCTTCCCATAGTTATTTAACCTTGTTTTTGCGTCTATCGCTGACGATCATCCAGCCCCACACTTTCTTGGTAGAGCGGGTCTTTAAGCCGCGGGCCGGTTGGTTCCACGGAGAGCGAGGGATGTTACCACCCTTACCATGACCACGTCCACCACCCATCGGGTGATCTACTGCGTTCATGGCGCTACCGCGTACCGTCGGTTTGACACCGATATGGCGTTTGCGGCCGGCATTACCGAAGACCACGTTAGCGTGATCCACGTTGCCCACTTGACCGATGGTCGCGCAGCAAGAGCTGGGGACCAGGCGAATTTCGCCAGACGGCATTTTGATGTGAGCATAGTCCGATTCTTTAGCCATTAATTGGCCTTGGGAACCGGCACTGCGCGCTAGTTGTGCGCCTTTGCCGACTTTTAATTCAATGGCGTGGATAAAAGTACCTTCCGGAATATTTTTGAGTGCAAGGCAGTTACCCACTTTAATATCCGCTTGAGGACCGCTCATCAAAGTATCACCCACTTTTACTCCAATCGGGTGCAAGATGTAGCGTTTATCGCCGTCGGCATATTTCAAGAGACAGATACGAGCGCTGCGGTTCGGGTCGTATTCAATAGAAACGACCGTGGCCGGCACGCCGTGTTTTTCTCTCTTAAAATCGATTTGTCTGTATGCGCGTTTATGACCGCCGCCGATATGGCGTACCATGATCATACCAGTGTTATTGCGTCCGCCGGTTTTGCGCAGACCTTTGGTTAATCTCTTTTCCGGAGTCGTTTTGGTGATGTCGGAGAAATCAGACACCGTAATCGTTCTGCGGGAAGGAGTATAAGGTCTAAATGATTTAATAGGCATAGTTAGTAGTTCTCCTTATTCTACTTCGCAGTGGCTTCTACCACTTCGATTTTATCGCCTTCTTTCAACGTTACAAAGGCTTTTTTGTAGTCCGGTCTTTTTCCTTCAAACCGGCCCATGCGGTGCATTTTGCCACGCACGGCAATGGTGTTAATCTTAACGACAGTAACGTTGAAGATTTTTTCTACGGCTGTTTTAATTTCGCCTTTGGAAGCATCTTTCGCTACCACAAAACCGTAGCGGTTATTGTTGTCGCGTTCCACAAGGCTTTTCTCTGTCAAAAGAGGTTTCTTTAAAATGCTGTAGGTTCTCATACTTATTTGGCCTCCTTCACAAACGTTTTAGCCAAGGTATCCACAGCTTCTTTGGTCAAGATGACTTTGCTGCTGTTGAGTACGGCATAAGCGTTGGTGTCTTTCGGCGCCAATTGCGTTAGTCCCGCAATGTTGCGGCTGGCTAAACGGGTCGTGTTGTCTAAATCAGCAAGCACGAGCGGTTTGCGGCCGGCAGCAATTACATGGAGCATATCGGCAAATGCTTTGGTTTTGGCTTCTTTGAAAGTTAAATTGTCGAGGACAACGATATTGCCTTCGGCAAATTTAGCAGACAAAGATTGCGCCACCGCAGCGCGGCGTTTGGCGACGGGAAGGTCCTGACGGAAAGAATGCGGGGTCGGCCCAAAAGCCACACCACCATGGCGGAATTGCGGGGCACGCAAGCTACCTTGACGGGCGCGGCCGGTGCCTTTCTGTTTCCACGGTTTCTTACCGGTGCCGGACACTTCAGAGCGGGTTTTTACATCCGCTGTACCACTTCTTTGGTTAGCCAAGAAAGCGGTGATGACTTCGTGAAGGAAGGTCGGGTTCGCCTTGACACCGAATAAGCTATCGGGCAAGTTAATAGAACCCTGTTCTTTACCTTTAATATCTAAAACTTTCGTTTCCATGGTCAAAGTCCTTACTTCTTGTTAGCAGCCTTAGAAGCAGAGATTTTCTGCACAATCGGGGCTACTACATGTTTTCTATTCTTGGAAGTTTCCAAAACAGACACAATGCTGCCTTTGGCACCCGGTACGGAGCCTTTTAAGAACAGCAAATTGTTTTCATTGTCCACTTTGATAACTTCAATTTTAGCGACGGTGTGGGTGGTGGTACCATAGTGGCCAGCCATGCGTTGACCGGAAAGTACTTTACCCAAAGAGCGGCGAGAGGCTAAACCGCCTGGTGCACGCGCTCTGTCAGATTGACCGTGCGTAGCAGGTTGACCGGCAAAGCCGTGGCGTTTCATACCGCCGGCAAAGCCGTGGCCTTTAATGCTACCCTGCACGTCAACATAGTCGCCGGGTCTAAAAATTTTTTCGAGTGAAATGACTTGACCGATTTCAAAACCGTTAACGTCAGCCACGCGATGTTCTTTGAGGTGGCGGACCGGAGTCGTGTTGGCTTTTTTGAAATAGCCGAGTTCGGGCTTATTTAATTTGCTTTCTTTCACTTCGCCAAAACCGATACAGACAGCATTGTAGCCGTCTTTTTCTTGGGTTCTGACACGCACAACCTTGCAGGGGCCTGCCTTTACTACAGACACACCATGCAGATTGCCTTTTTCATCAAAGAGCTGGGTCATGCCCACTTTTTCGCCGATTACAAAACGTAACGTAGCCGGAGCTTCTTTGACAGTTTCTGCTTTGGCCGCTTCAGCAACGGGAGTTGCCTCTTGGGCACCAGCAGCATTTTTGTTTTCTTCTGCCATACTTATTTGTTTCCTTTATTAGTTGCTTTTAATAGCCACATCTACACCAGCGGGCAAATCCAGTTTCATGAGTTCGTCCACAGTTTTAGAGGTGGGGCTTTTCAAGTCAATCAGCCGTTTGTGAATACGCATCTCAAACTGCTCACGGGATTTCTTGTCGGTATGCGGAGAACGAAGTACGGTGTACTTCTTAATACGCACCGGCAACAAAACCGGACCGGCGACAATGGCGCCAGTTTTCTGCGCAGTTTCAACGATGCGGGCAACACTGTTGTCTAGCATGCGGTGATCATAGGAGCGCAGTTTGATGCGAATTCTTTCTTGGCTGAGAATTTTCGCTTTCTTTTCAGTTTTTTCTGCCATTTTAGTTTCCTTAAGATTACTCTTTTCTAAAAAAAATTTATCGGCAGAAAACCCCACACTGCCTCCGTTTTCCCGACGGAACAGTTAGGAATTTTTTGCCTTTTTCCTACTTCAGTACTATAACATTGTACCAAATTAGGGGCTATTTGCGCTATGTTTTTTAGTGCGTTCACCATGGCACATAAAACACAGCTTAAATTCGCTTGTTTATATTGTATAATAATTGAGGTTTGTTGTAAAGATATTTATATATTGTATTAAAGGATTTTTTATGACTAATAAATACGGACTAACGATTGTAAAAGATTATCCCATTAAGGGAGTTAATTTTATTGATATTAACGGCCTGCTGGCTACGCCGCACTATTTTACAGCAGTAATTGAAAAATTTTGCGAAACGATCAAACAATCTTTGCCGGCCGAACAATTAAAGCAAGCCGCTATTATCACGCCCGAATCTCGCGGGTTTGTATTTAGCGCGCCGGTGGCGGACCGTTTAAAACTGCCCCTATTGCTAATCCGCAAAAACGGCAAAATTCCCAACAATCCCTATTCCTTCCGTATTACCAATGAATATTCCACCTATAATATGGAAATGGATGGCGATTTGTTGGAAAAGCACAATCATTTTATTTACATTGATGATATTTTGGCTACGGGGCAAACCTTGGCTTCCGTGCGTAATGCCATTGGCAAAAAAGGCAAAGAAGTGGTGCTAGCGGTACACTTAACAGCCGTGACAGATTTGAAACCCATGCGCGATGAAAACATTGACTTGAAAGGCCTCCCCACTAAGGAGATTATTTAATATGTTAAACAAAAAAGGAATGTCTTTTTTAGGGATGCTGATTGCGCTGGCCTTAATTATGACCGTGATGGTTTTTATGATTAAAACCTATCAAAAAAACTTAACAGTCATGACCGGGAACCAATCCCCCAGCCAATCTGTCCAAGACATAATCAATGCAAAAAAGAACATTGAAAAAGCCGCCGCCCAACGAACAGAATTAGATAGCAAATTATATAAGTAGGCTAAGATGATAAAAAAGGGGTTCACACTTATTGAACTGTTGGTAGTGGTCATAATTATTGGTATCTTGGCCGCCATTGCTTTGTCGCAATATGAAAAAGCGGTAGAAAAAAGCAAAACGGGCCAAGCGGTTGTTATGCTTAAATCTCTTTATCAGGCCGCTATAGAATATCAAATGGCCAACGGTACATGGCCCTCTTTCTTTTCCGATTTATCTGTATCTCCGCCATGGACCGGCAAAACGAATTGGTATGAATCCTCACTCACCAAAGACGTTTTATCCAACAAGGATTGGTCTTTACAATTAACCACTAATCCCCCTTCTCATACGGGAATCAATATCGGCCGGTTAAACGGAACATATAAAGGGGGCGGTTTTGCAATCTGGTTTCAACACGATAATAATCATATTCCACGCGAGACACTACTTTGCGCAGAAAAGAAAGCAGATATTACCGTGGCGGGAGATTTTTGCCAAATGCTTATGCAAAGCGGTGATTTAATATATGACGGAAGCGTATTACGCCTATACGATTTTTAGATAAGTAAATATGGCGATTTGGAAAAACAGTTGTATAAGTAAATTCAAAATTTGTTATACTAAAAAGTAGTAAAGAAGTATTACAATTTGATCTGTTTTTGGAACCGTATGTAGAATACGGATAGCTGGCAGAAATCTGCCGGCATAATGACGCTCCAAAAGCAGTCGTTTTAGGCACTGCACGTCCGAGCTGATCCCTCGGAAGTGTGGTGCCGAGTGTTTGCTATCATCATCGAATGATAGCAAACCACGGCTGTTGTATTTTGGGTTAGCGTCATTAGCTCAAGTACAACAGCCGTTTTTGTTGTCTTGGGCTCGAAAAAATAAGGAGAAGAAGATGAAGAAAATAATGCCAGTTCTTTTAATGGCGGTCTTATTAACCGGATGCAGTACTTTCAACCGGCATACTGGCAAAGAAGCCATAAAACTCTCTCACGACAGTATTGCTGCGTATCCTATGCAAGCTGATATGCAAGTGTTGCAACCCATCAAGGGTGTTGCTGTTTGTGAAAGCTGGGTAGGCGGCCTCTATACCAAAAAGCCCGCTAGCCAAAATTTCGGAGCCAGTTTACAAGTCAGCAAAGGAAATATAGCGTGGGATGAATGCACCCGGGGGGCTATTTATGATGCTTTAAGCAAAAACAAAGCGGAATATATCGTAGCTCCAACATACAATACCACTAAAAAACGTGATTTATGTTTGCTGGGTATCTGCTTGCACAAAACCTATACTGTAGAAGTAACTGGATATAAAGCAGTTATCAAGGATTTCCAACCGATGGATAAAGAATTAGTCAAAAGTATGTATGGACGTCCTGTCTCTATAACTAGTACACATGTGACTTGGTCACAATTCTAAGTTACATATTCTCCTAAAAACTACCCTATTTAGGAGAAAAAAGCCTCTGTATTGTTTAAGAGACTTTTTAAAGACACAGAACCCCGCTCGAACGAGCGGGGTTTTGTAAATTACAACTGTAGAAGCTGTTATTAGGCAGCTTTGGCGGCGGTTCTCTTTTCTACGATTGCCTTAGCCACATTGCCCGGTACTTCAGCATAGTGGCTCGGTTCCATCGTGAAAGAGGCACGGCCTTGAGATAGAGAGCGTACATTGGTAGCGTAACCGAACATTTCGGCCAACGGTACTTCCGCTTTTACGTAGCGGACGTTTCCGCGTACACCCATCTCGCCGATTTGACCGCGGCGGGAGCTCAAGTCCCCGATGATGTCGCCCAAGTTGGCTTCCGGAGCAACAACTTCTACTTTCATAATCGGCTCCAAGATAATCGGGTTGGCTTTTTTCGCGCCGTCTTTAAGTGCCATAGAAGCGGCAATCTTAAAGGCCATTTCGGAGGAGTCTACCTCGTGGAAGGATCCGTCGTACACCGCTACTTTAATATCCACTAAGGGGTAACCGGCCAAAGCACCGGAGTCCAGCGCTTCGCGGCAACCCTTTTCAATAGCCGGGATATATTCTTTCGGAATACGGCCTTGAGTGATTTCGTTGACGAATTCAAACCCTTTGCCTTTTTCCTGCGGTTCAAGCCTGAGCAGTACGTGACCATATTGACCACGTCCACCGGACTGACGTACGAACTTGGTTTCCTGTTGTACAGTTTTGGTAATCGTTTCGCGATAGGCCACTTGCGGGGCACCCACGTTGGCTTGCACGTTGAATTCGCGTTTCATGCGGTCCACGATGATGTCCAAGTGAAGTTCACCCATACCGGAAATAACGGTTTGACCCGTTTCTTCGTCGGTGCGGACGCGGAAGGTTTGGTCTTCTTCCGCCAAGCGTCCTAAAGCGATACCCATCTTTTCTTCGTCTTCTTTAGACTTCGGCTCTACGGCTACGGAGATAACCGGTTCCGGGAAGGTGATGCTTTCCAAGATAATCGGAGCGTCCGGAGAGCAGATGGTTTGACCGACTTGAGAGTTTTTAATAGCTACGGTAGCGGCAATTTCACCGGCACCGAGTTCTTTCACTTCTTCGCGTTTATCGGCCATCATACGCATCATACGGCCTACACGTTCGGTTGCGCGTTTGGCAGGGAACAAAATCGTATCGCCTGCTTTGAGCACACCGGAATAGATGCGGAAATAGCTGAGTTTACCGACGAAAGGATCGGTCTGGACTTTGAAGATGAGTCCGCAGAACGGTTCTTTGTTAGAAGCTTTGCGGGTGGTTTCTTCGCCATTGTCCGGGTTGGTTCCTTTTACAGGCGGGATATCTTCAGGAGAGGGAAGATAGAGGTTCACGCAGTCCAGCAGCGGCTGCACGCCTTTGTTTTTATAAGAAGAACCACACACCACCGGGAAGAATTTACCCGTCAGCGTGCCGGCACGAATGGCCTTGTTGATTTCATCTTCGGTAAAGTTGGTTTCGCCGTTCAAATAGCGTTCCATGATATTTTCGTCGAAATCGGCGAGTTTTTCAATCATTTCGGTACGATATTTTTCAGCGGTTTCTTTCAGGTCGGCCGGGATATCTACATAGTTAAAGGTAGCACCGTTATGGTCGCCATCCCAAATAATACCTTTCATTTTAACCAAATCTACCACGCCGACGAATTTATCTTCGGCTCCAATGGGGATTTGGATCGGGCAGGCATTACCACCCAATTTTTCTTTAATGGAGTTAGCGGAGCGGAAGAAATCAGCACCCGTGCGGTCCATTTTATTGATGTAAGCAATACGCGGTACATGGTATTTATCGGACTGACGCCACACCGTTTCGGATTGGGGTTCTACACCCTGTACACCGTCGAAACAGCAGATGGCACCATCGAGCACACGCAAAGAACGTTCCACTTCGGCCGTGAAGTCCACGTGTCCCGGAGTGTCAATAATGTTGAGCTGGCAGTCTTTCCACACACAGTAAATAGCGGCAGAAGTAATAGTAATACCTCTTTCGCGTTCCTGTTCCATCCAGTCGGTTACGGAAGCACCATCGTGCGTTTCGCCGATTTTGTGCACTTTGCCCGTGTAGTACAAAATGCGTTCAGATGTAGTGGTCTTACCGGCATCAATGTGAGCGATAATACCAATGTTACGAATTTTATTCAAAGGATAGGTTTTAAACTCAGCCATATCTTAGTCCCAGCTTACCATTTGAAATGGGCAAAAGCACGGTTGGCTTCGGCCATTTTGTGCACGTCTTCACGTTTCTTGAAAGCCGTGCCTTCTTTTTTGGAGCCCAAGATGATTTCTTCGGCGAGTTTTTCCGCCATCGGGCGGCCTTTGCGGCTTTGAGCGGCGCCGATTAACCAGCGCATCGCCAACGACGTGCTGCGCAAGGGCTTAACTTCGGTGGGCACTTGATACGTGGCACCGCCGACGCGGCGGGCTTTTACTTCCACCAAGGGGCGTACGTTTTCAATGCATTTATTGAAAACGGCTACACCGTCTTCTTTCGTTTTTTCGGCAATGATGTTAAGCGCATCATTTAAAATGCGTTCAGCGGTTGCTTTTTTTCCTTCAAAATTGAGTTTATTGACAAAGCGCGCCACTAACACGGAATTGTGTTTGAAATCCGGAGCCGGCTGCGGTCTTCTGTCACGGGGTCTTAAACCTTTTCTAGGCATATCTTATTTCTCCTCTTATTTTCCAGCTTTGGGTCTCTTCACACCATAGAGTGAACGACCTTGTTTTCTATTTTCCACACCGGACGCATCTAACGCGCCGCGGATAATGTGATAACGCACACCCGGCAAGTCTTTTACACGGCCACCGCGCACGAGCACGATAGAGTGTTCTTGCAGGTTGTGTCCCACACCTGGAATATAAGCGGTTACTTCGACTTTAGAAGTCAATTTTACACGGGCCACCTTGCGTAAAGCAGAGTTCGGCTTTTTCGGGGTGGTGGTATAAACACGGGTACACACACCGCGACGTTGCGGGCAAGCCTGCAAAGCCGGAGATTTCGTGCGATTATTTTCTTTCGTACGCCCGTATTTTACTAATTGATTTACTGTAGGCATTACTATTTCTCTCCTGTTTCTTTCTTTTCTTTGCGTTTTTGTTCAAATTCGTTGGTAATCTGTCTGGCCGAAATACCTGTACCGGCGGGGATCAGATGTCCTACGATTACGTTTTCTTTTAGGCCCTGTAAATTATCTACTTGGCCTGTGATAGCGGCGTCTGTCAGGACTTTTGTTGTTTCCTGGAAGCTGGCCGCTGAGATAAATGATTCAGATGCTAACGAAGCCTTACTGATACCTAACAGGATAATTTCAGCTTCTGCCAAACGTTTGCCGGCTTTTTTCATCTTCGCGTTTTCACGCAACCAGCTGGCGCGGCTGATAATTTCTCCTTTTAGGAAGTGGGTATCGCCCTCATCCAGAATTTTTACGTTCCCTAACATCTGCCGTACAATCACCTCAATATGTCGGTCGTTGATGGTTACGCCCTGCAGTCTGTACACTTCCTGGATGGCGTTTAATAGGAACTCTTGCGCTTCTTTTTCACCTTTGACACGCAGTACATCGTGCGGATCAATGGCTCCGTCGGTCAGCGCTTCTCCGACGCCCACATGGTCGCCTTCATAGACTACCAAGTGTTTTCCTTGCGGAATACTATAGGATTTTTCCTGATTCGTTTCCGCATTGCGAACTACAACTTCAATCAAACCTTTCGGCGAAGTTTCCAAGCTCACAATCCCTTCAAATTCAGAGATAATGGCCGGATTTTTGGGGCGTCTGGCCTCAAACAACTCCGCAATACGGGGCAAACCGCCCGTAATATCTTTGGTGCCGCCGGATTCACGGCCGATCTTGGCCAACACATCTCCGGCTTCTACTTCTTCACCGTTTTCTACCATCAAGATGGTATCAATCGGTAACGGCAAGCTGGTTTTACCGGCTTTGCTTTCAATGGTAATGCGCGGGTTTTTCTTGCCCATACGGCTGGCAATAATCTTACGTTCAATAACACCCGTCACTTTGTTGCGCTCTTCCTGCAAGGTAATACCTTCCGTAACGTCAGAAAGTTTCACCACGCCCTTGGCTTCCGCCAAGACGGGGATAGAGTGCGGGTCCCATTCGGCCAGTAAGTCGCCTTTATTTACAGTCGCTTTATCACTGGTATAAACAGTGGCACCATACTGAATCTTATATTCTTTTATTGTACCATTTCCGGCCTCTACAAAGATAGAGCCGTTGCGGGACAAACAAATTTTGTTGTCATACACATTGGTAATTACTTTCATGTCTTTGAAAGTGACTTTACCGGAAATTTCCGCTACTGCTTGAGAGCGAGACAATACACGGGAAGCCGTACCACCGATGTGGAACGTACGCAACGTCAGCTGCGTACCCGGTTCACCAATGGACTGGGCGGCAATAATACCCACTGCGTCGCCCGGATTGCTCATTGTGGACGTGGCCAACGATAAACCATAGCATTTGGCACACACACCATACGGGGCTTCACAAGTTAAAACAGAGCGAATACGTACGGACTCAACTCCATATTTTTTAACGAGTTTGCTTTGTTCCAACGTGATGACGTCGCCTTCTTTAATGATGGTTTTGTCTTCTTCCGTACCATCGGCTTTTTTCACTTTGACTACTACATTTTCCAGTGAAGTGCGGCCCAAGATACGTTCTTCAATGGGTTCTACCATTTCTTCGCCGCTCATCAAGGATTTCACCACAATACCGTTGTGAGTATGGCAGTCATCTTCCGTAATTACTACGTTATGCGCCACATCTACCAAACGGCGGGTTAAGTAACCGGCGTCGGCTGTTTTCAAAGCGGTATCAGACAAACCTTTACGACCACCGTGCGTAGAAATAAAGTACTCTAACACGGACAATCCTTCGCGGAAGTTAGCGGTAATAGGACTTTCAATAATTTCGCCCTGACCACCGGTCAACTTTTTCTGCGGTTTAGCCATCAGACCGCGCATACCGGCTAGCTGGCGTACCTGTTGGCGGCTACCGCGAGCACCGGAATCGGCCATCAAATATACAGAGTTAAAACGTTGGCCAAGTTTCGGATCGTATTTGCCGTCTTCAAATTTCTTCATTTCTTTGAAGAGTTCAGCACCCACATCA
The DNA here is from genome assembly GCA_017528825.1 of Elusimicrobiaceae bacterium. Taxonomy (NCBI): domain Bacteria; kingdom Pseudomonadati; phylum Elusimicrobiota; class Elusimicrobia; order Elusimicrobiales; family Elusimicrobiaceae; species Elusimicrobiaceae bacterium. Next base: position 87,002 of record JAFXOI010000041.1, read on the forward strand.
TCCGTGATGCGGGTCCAAATATCGATCACTTTGTTATAACGTTCGCCTTCGGTAATAATACCGGCTTCGGCTTGGGCTTGAATGGATTTGACTTGCTTTTTGGCATCGTCAATATATTTCTGTTTGACAGACGGAATAGTCATGTCGGCCACAGAAATAGACAATCCAGACTGCGTAGCATAACCATAGCCGAGTTTCATGATTTTGTCCAAGAGTTGTACGGCTTCATAGCGGCCATACTTTTTGCTCTTGTAACATTCATCTACCAAGGCAGCCAATTCTTTCTTACCGATTGCTTTATTTACATACGGCCAACCGGTAGGCAAGATATTGTTAAAAATAATGCGTCCTACGGATGTATAGTCTTTCCACTTAGCTGCATTTTGTGCATCTTTCGGATCTAATCCTTCTTCAGCTAAAGCATTAATGCCGCGCACTTTAATTTTGGCATGCAAGGAAAGTTTGCCATATTCCAAAGCCACCAAGGCTTCTTCTTTGCTTCCGAAAATGGAACCTTCACCGATATCACCGTCTTTAATCTTGGTAATAAAGTTCACACCCAAGACCATATCGTGAGACGGAGAGGCAATAGGTTTACCGGAAGCGGGAGACAAAATGTTGTTGGACGCGAGCATCAAAGTGCGGGCTTCCATTTGCGCTTCCAAAGAGAGCGGTACGTGTACAGCCATCTGGTCACCGTCGAAGTCAGCGTTGAAAGCGGCACAAGTTAACGGGTGCAATTGAATGGCTTTACCTTCAATAAGTACCGGTTCAAAAGCCTGAATACCTAAGCGGTGCAATGTCGGAGCGCGGTTTAACAAGACCGGATGGTTTTTGGTTACTTTTTCCAAAATATCCCAAATTTCCGGACGGACACGCTCTAACATTTCCTTGGCGGATTTCAACGTCACGCCTTCTTTTTTCATCAGTTCGCCGATAATGAAGGGTTTGAATAGTTCCAAAGCCATGAGTTTCGGCAGACCGCACTGGTGAATTTTGAGGCTCGGCCCTACGACGATTACGGAACGACCGGAATAGTCCACACGTTTACCGAGCAAGTTCTGACGGAAACGACCGTGTTTTCCTTTAATGCTGTCAGACAAAGATTTTAACGGTCTTCCACCCGGACCAATAAATACTTTACCGCGAGCACCGTTTTCAATCAAGGCATCTACGGCTTCCTGCAGTAAGCGTTTTTCATTGAAAATCATTACTTCCGGAGCGCGCAAAGATTCAATGTGTTTCAAGCGGTTGTTGCGGTTGATAATGCGGCGATACAAATCGTTCAAATCAGACGCGGCAAAGCGACCACCGTCGAGCGGTACTAACGGGCGCAAATCCGGCGGAATGACCGGCAGGACGTTCAAAATCATCCATTCCGGGCGGTTACCGCTTTCTTTGAACTCTTCCATTGTTTTGACGCGGCGGATGAGTTTGCTGCGTTCCATTTCACTTTGCGTATTCTTTAATTGTTCGTGCAAAGCCGGAATTTCTTTATCAAAATCAATTCCTTCCAGTAAGGTACGAATGGCAGGTGCACCGATATCTACTTTAAGGCGGCTGCCGTGTTTTTTACGAGCTTCGCGCACTTGTGCATCATTGAGTAAAGTACCTTTCTTAAAATCCGTACGGCCGGTTACGCTGTCTACGCAGTCTTCAATGACTACATAAGAAGCATAATAGACCACGCGTTCCAAATCCGTCGTACGCATATCGAGTAAAATACCGATACGGCTCGGATTTTTGCGCAAGAACCACACATGCGCTACCGGCACAGCCAGTTCAATATGGCCCATGCGTTCGCGGCGCACTTTGGCTTCGGTAATTTCTACACCGCAGCGATCGCAGGTAATACCTTTGAATTTAATCCAGCGATACTTACCGCAGGCACATTCGTAGTCTTTGGTAGGCCCGAAAATACGTTCGCAGAACAGACCATCTCGCTCTGGTTTGAGCGTACGGTAATTGATAGTTTCGGGTTTTTTCACTTCCCCATAAGACCAGCTCATGATTTGTTCCGGGCTGGCAATCCCTAATTTAATCGCATCAAAATCAAAGAAGTTTAATTCTCCAAGTTTTTTGATCTTTTTCGTCGTCGTTTGCATGTTCAATTCTCCGAACGCTTATTTTGCGGCTTCTTCCGTTTCCGGTTCTGCGGCAGGCAGTTTGGCTGCGTTATTTTTCATCTTTTTAAGCAAGTCTACACTGAGTCCCAAGGCCTGTAATTCCTTAATTAATACTTTGAAGGATTCCGGCACTCCGGGTTGTGCAGGGGCATCACCCTTGACGATGGATTCGTACATTTTGGTGCGGCCGGCAAAGTCGTCGGACTTCACGGTTAAGAATTCTTGCAAGGTATACGTAGCTCCGTAACCTTCGATAGCCCACACTTCCATTTCCCCGAAGCGCTGACCACCGAATTGTGCTTTACCACCCAACGGCTGGCGGGTAATTAAGCTGTACGGACCTGTAGAACGGGCATGTACTTTGTCTTCCACCAAGTGAATCAGTTTGAGCATATACATGTAACCAATCGTCACTTTTTCTTCAAACGGAAGACCGGTGCGGCCGTCATACAAGGTAATCCGGCAATAATCATCGGGCAAGTATTTCTTGGCATACTCTTCCCGTTCTTTACCTTTCAAACCTTTATCGTCCAAGATTTTTTCTTTGGCCAGTCTTACCTGTTCTACTACTTCAGCTTCCGTCGGACCGTCAAAGACCGGGGTAGCTGCATTATAGTTCAAATGTTTGGCTGCCCAACCGAGCATGGTTTCTAACAACTGGCCGACGTTCATACGAGAAGGAATACCCAGCGGCGACAGCACTACATCAAGCGGCGTGCCGTCCGGCAGGTAAGGCATATCTTCTTCCGGCAAGATGCGGGCGACCACCCCTTTGTTTCCGTGGCGGCCGGACATCTTATCACCCACATGTAATTTACGTTTAGAAGCGATGTAGACTTTGACTGATTTATTCACGGTCACAGCCAATTCGTCGCCTTGTTTGGAAAATTCAATTTCGCGCTCGAAGTGTTCCACTGCTTTTTTCTCTAAGAGTTTATACAAGGAGTTCAAGCGAGAAGTTTCTTTCTTTAAGGCGTCGGCACCTTTGATAGAGGCCTTAGCATTATCTAATGCGCGTTTACGTTGTTCAGCTAACAACTGTAAAGCCTCGTCTCTTTCTGTTTCCAACGCTTTCAAGCGAGCTTTTTCTTCGGCTTTCGTCAATTTCTCTTTGCGCACAAAAACGCGGGTACCGATTACTTTGCCGCTGGTGCCGGGAGGCACGCGCAACGAAGCATCTACCACGTCATCTGCTTTTTTACCGAAGATTACTTTTAACAATCTCTCTTCCGGAGTAAGTTGTTGTTCCCCTTTCGGAGTTACTTTACCTACTAAGATATCTCCCGGTTCTACTACGGTAGCCGGCATCACGATACCGTCATTGTCTAAGTGAGACAAGGCATCGGCACCGATATTGGGAATATCGCGGGTGATTTCTTCGGCTCCGAGTTTAGTATTGCGGGCATCTACGTTAAATTCGTGCAAGTGAACAGAAGTAAATACATCATCGCGCACCAAACGGCTGGACACCAAGATAGCGTCTTCGTAGTTATACCCTTCCCAGCACATAAAACCTACGAGCATGTTGCGGCCCAAAGCCAAACAACCGTTGTCCATAGACGGGCCATCTGCTAATACTTGGCCTTTTTTAATGCTCTCACCGGCAAAAACGACCGGGCGCTGATTGATACAGGTATCTGCGTTAGAACGTTTATATTTCAAAAGTTCATAGACATCGGTAGAACCGTCATTGGCTTCTACCACAATGCGAGAACCGTCGGCAAATTGTACTTTACCGGCGCGTTTGGCAATTACAGCCGTACCGGAGTCATGAGCTACTTCGTGTTCAATACCGGTGCCCACAAACGGAGCTTCCGTAACGAGTAAAGGTACACCCTGACGTTGCATGTTACAACCCATCAAAGCACGGTTTGCATCATCATGCTCTAAGAACGGGATCAAAGCAGCAGATACGCTGATTACTTGCAACGGAGATACATCCATGTAATCTACGTTCTTGGGAGCTACCAACGGATAATCGGCACGGACACGACACGCAACGGCCTCATCCATAATTTTGCCGTTTTTATCTAAGCGCGTATTGGCCTGAGCGACTAGCTTATCGTCTTCCGCATCGGCGGTTAACGATTCTACTTTATCCGTCACTTTTCCGTTTTCTACTTTGCGGTACGGAGTTTCAATCAATCCATATTTATTAACTTTTGAGTAACAAGCTAAAGAGGTAATCAACCCGATGTTCGGACCTTCCGGCGTTTCAATCGGACAGACACGACCGTAGTGCGTATAGTGTACGTCGCGCACTTCGAATCCGGCGCGTTTTCTATTCAAACCGCCCGGTCCCAAGGCAGACAGACGGCGTTTGTGCGTCAGCTCGCCTAACGGGTTAATTTGGTCCATGAATTGAGACAATTGAGAAGTACCAAAGAATTTGCGTACAATGGCTTGTACCGGTTGAGCATTGACCAAAGCACGCGGCGTAAAGGACGTGAGCTCACGGTTCATGCGGTCACGGGCGGTTTTGGCCATTTGAGACAAACCAATACGAATTTGGTTTTCCAAAAGTTCGCCGATACCGCGCACACGGCGGTTACCCAAGTGATCAATATCATCTACTTTGAAAGTAAAATCATTGCCATACATCTTTTGAGCATCTTCGCCGGCGTTCAACGCCAACAAGTATTTAACGGTAACAATCACATCTTCCGGCGCCAAGGTGCGGCGGCGGTCAGACGGAGTGGTGAACTTCTTGAATTTTAAGTTGCCTAATTGCTCAAACATGCGGGCAAATTTTTTGTTGATTTTGTAGCGGCCCACAAAGCTCAAGTCATAGCGGCGGATATTGTCAAATACTAAATTATCCAAATAATGTTCGGCTTGTTCTTTGACTACGAAATCCTGTCCGCGCATTTTCTTATAAATTTCTTCTTGGGCAGCCGCAGCAGTGCGAATAGAATCTTTGCGGTGTTCCAAGGTGGCCAAGATACCGGGATCTTCCTGACGGGGTTTACCGGCAATGACCTTAATGGTTTTCACTTTCTTTTCCACTAACGTTTGGAACAATTTATCATCCACGGGGATGGTGGCTTTTTCATCCAAGTTCCAAATTACTTCACCCGTAGTCGGGTCATAAATATCGTCAGCGGCGTAGCGGCCGATTACATTGTCAATTTCGGACGGTTTAATAGCTACGTCTTCGCATTTGTAGAAAGTTTGAATAATTTGCGCATTGGTTTCCAGTCCGCAAGCACGTAAGAAAGTAGAAGCCAACACTTTTTTCTTGCGGTCAATACGTACCCACAAGGCGTTCATCAAATCGAAGGAAAATTCTACCCAAGCACCGCGGTAGGGTATGATGCGTGCTACATACAATTTCTTACCCAGCGTAGATTGTTTTTTCTCTTCGTCTTCTTCGAAAATAATACCGGGGGAGCGGTGCATCTGGCTGACCACCACACGTTCAGCTCCGTTAAATACAAAGCAACCGGCATCGGTCATCAAGGGCAAATCACACAAAGTGACGTCTTGATCAGACGCTTCTTTCATTTTGCCGTTTTTGCCTTTTACATACAAGCGCAACATCGCTTTGAGCGGAGCGGAGTATGTGCTGTCGCGCACGGCCGCTTCTGCCGGAGTGGCATAGCGCGGAGCGCCTAATTCATATTTCAAAAATTCCAGACGCATGCTGCCATCGGGAGCTTCCACGGGGAAAACATCTTCGAAAGCGGCTTGCAAGCCTTTGAGTTCCCGTTTGGAAGGAGCGACGTCCTCTTGCAAAAAATCCACAAAGGATTGTTTCTGCATAGCCAGCAAATCGGGAAGCGGTAATTTAGAAGAAATCTTGCCAAAATTTTTCTGTTGTATCATTGCGTTTATTCCTGCCTTGGTTTCAGCCAAATAAATTTATTTTTGTGCACGCATAGTACAAAAATAAATTCACTGGCTTGGCTTCAAAAGAAGCGGGTTACAGCGCAAATCCCTAGCCCCAAAAGGGGCTAGGGAAATAGGTTGTTGACTATTTGAGTTCGACGGTGCCGCCGGCTTCGGTCAATTTCTTTTTGAGTTCTTCGGCTTCAGCTTTGGCAACGTTTTCTTTTACTGCTTTGGGGGCGCCTTCCACTAAGTCTTTAGCTTCTTTCAAGCCCAAACCAGTGATTTCGCGCACTACTTTAATGACACCGATTTTCTTGGCGGCATCTACAGCAGTCAACATTACATTGAATTCATCTTTTTCTTCGGCAGCGGCAGCACCGGCAGCAGCAGGAGCAGCAGCAACGGCTACAGCAGGAGCAGCAGCCTTTACACCGAATTTTTCTTCAATCGCTTTCACGAGTTCGGACAATTCCAAAACGGTGAGTTCGGCGATTGCATTTACTAATTCATCTTTGGTCATTTTAGCCATTTTATTTTTTCCTTTTATTTCTAGAGTAGCGGCCTTCTGCTTAACCGAGTTAAGCCCGTACCTTTATCCCTTTCGGGGCTACTACCGCTCTTTGGCGGGTTTGGATCATGCCGCGTTTAGTTGGCCCAAGGGCCAACCGAACGCTGACGCGTTATTTTTGCTTATCTTCCAAAGCTTTAATAACGTAGGCAAAATCCCGGATCGGAGCTTGGAGCACTTGAGCCGATTGGGCAACTGCGTTGTACAACGCACCGGCCAATTTGGACAAGTTTTCTTCTTTGCTACCAATGGTAGCTAATTGTTTTACTTGTGCCTCATCGTACCATACGCCGTCGGAATAGCAGGCTCTAAGCTTCAAAGCCGCTTGCGTCTTTTGAAAATCAACGAGTGCTTTGGCTACGGCAGCTACATCGCCGCCAATGGCCACAGCGGTCGGCCCTTGGAAGAGCTTTGCATCGGCTCCTTCAATTTTGGCCTGGCGCATAGCGTGGTCTAAGATCGTGTTGCGTTCCACGCGGAATTTAGCTCCGGTGGGGGCAAGTTTCGTTCTTAAATCGGCCATGTCCACAAACTTCAAGCCTTGATAGGCCGTGAAGAAAATGGTACCGCCATTCGTGATTTCAGTAGACAAGTCTTGCGACTTTTGTTTTTTCTGTTCTTTCGTCAGGTTCATTTTATTGCCTGTTTTTAAACGTCTGTTTTACCGTCTGATTTCTCGTCTGAAAAGTATTTTTTAGGCGAGAAAACGACAGCCATAGATACCTCATCCGCCGTTCTCCGACGAAGGTATCATGGTTGACGTTCAAATCTGATTACTACTATTGATATTTTATCAATAAAAGCAGCCAACTTGCAAATCATTTTGCAGTGTCTTATCCGCTGCTTCTGTTTATATTATAACAAAATTTTCTGTAATTATACAACAAATATTCATCAAATTAAAAAGACTCCTCAAGTTTTCACTTAAGGAGTCTTTAAATCTATTTTCCTACTTATTTTTCGCTATCTTTGATAAGTATGACATCTACGCGGCGGTTTTGAGCACGGCCTTCTCTGGTATCGTTAGAGGCAATAGGCTCATGATACCCTTTCCCCTCCGTACGAACGGTATTGGGGTAATGCTGTTGCTCAAGAATCTGCTCCATAGAGCGAGCCCGCGCCACAGACAATCTGTCATTATATTCTTCCGGTCCTATATTGTCCGTATGGCCCTCTATCAAAATGACAGTTTCGGGGTGAGCTTTAATATCTTTGTCTAGCGCTGCCATCTTTTCTCGATTCACTTGGGCTACTTTACTGTCAAACTCAAAGTTGGCTACTTCAGGAAAAGAATAACGAACAATCACCGGATCCTGTGGTTCCGCTACTTTTTCTGTTGCAGTTTCTTGAACTCCTTTATGGCAAACGAAACATCCTGCCACCAACACGGAACTTAACAATACCAAGAGTTTTTTCATTTTCCTTTCCCTAATAGTAAGATTTATTTACCTTCTTTCACGAGTAGCACATCTACGCGACGGTTTTTGGCACGGCCTTCTTCCGTCTCGTTGGTGGCAATCGGAGCACTATATCCGGCACCATAAACACGAATTTGGTTCGGATAGCCTTGTTGTTCGATTACAGCCGCCACAGCATGTGCTCGTTCCAAAGATAAATTTTTATTATATTCTTCGGATCCGACATTGTCCGTATGGCCTTCCACCAAAATCACGGCTTCGGGGTGGGCTTTAATGTCTTGATCCAAGTCTGCCATTTTGTCCATATCCGCTTGGGCTACTTTGCTATCAAATTCAAAGTTAGCCAGCTCTGGGAAAGAATGGCGCGTAATAATATCTTCTTCTTCTACTGCCACCTGTTGCTCTACAATCTTCGGAGCTTCTTTTTCAACTTCTTTGTCCGCTCCTCTGTGGCAGACAAAACAGCCTGCCACAAGAACGGAGCTTAACAGTACAAAAAGTTTTTTCATGCGCTTCTCTCCTGCCTTACCAGGTATACGCTACACCCAAGTTGCCGTAGCAGTTGGTGGATTTGTTGTTGAGGCCCAAGTCCACGTTACCGAACAGGCTCCAATTGTTGTTGAGTGCGTAGTTCAAGCCCACTTGGCCGCTGAAATAGGTTCTTCCCAGTTCAGCACTGATGATGTCCATGCGGGTACCCGGCAAATCCAGAGACATATGCAACTTAGCATAGTCATTACCGATGAACTGTTTGACAGCCACAGAGGTGTACCAACCCAGTCTGTTCTTCACTTTACCGTCAAACTTGACACCTAAGCGAGCTTGCGAGTTGAATTGGTTTTTGCTTTCTACATGCAAGTTCAAGGAATCAGCACCGGTTTCGGTGAAGGATTGTTGATAAGCATAGCTATTCAACACACCCACGAACGGCTTAATATTCACCCAATCCGTGACGGCCCAGTTATAAGAACCTTCCAAGTCTAAGGCCAAGTTCCAGCCTTTGTAGTGTGCGTGAGCGGTGCGGCCCATGAAAGCAATAGATCTGTCGCCTTCATAAGATTGATAGCCGCCGGACAAGGTTCCTTTGAATACCCAGTCTCCGGGTCTCCAACCGGCATACACACCCAAGGTGGTATCTTCGACGTCTAAGTTGCCGCCGTGTTGGCGCAAGTCATTCTTGCCAAAGCCGGTGTATACACCGAGCAGCACATCTTCAGAGGAGCGGTCGTAGCCTACTAAGACACCGGACATATCGTTGGTAAAGCGCGGTGAATTTTCATCAGCGTACACTTTATCGTGTTGATTGTAATACTCTACCCACACATTGTCATGGCAGGTGGGGCAATTGCCAGCAGACGGATTGCGTTTAGCAATTCTGTCATACACATGGGCAGTCTTGGCATTGAACAAGGTCGTCAAAGCACCGTTCGCATACAAGACACCATGGATGTCATTCAAAGCAGACTTCAAGGTAGAACCCGGATTAATTAATGTTACGTTCTGCGGGTTCAAGCCGCCCAATTCTTCTAATTGTAATAAGGCGTTGGTAATATCGCCACCGAATCCGGTAGATACTCTATCCATTGCAGTCGCTGCTTCTTTTTGGTTGCGGGACAAGTCTGCCGCAGCCGGAACGCTACCGTGTTCATAGTCAGTTGCTTTACGTTTAGCAACTAAGGCTACTTTGGTCGGATCGCTGTAATCTACTTCTACATCGATACGGCTGGCATCGTAATCGGTGATCGTACCGTCATAGGTAAATTCACCGGATACCGCACCGGATTCAATAATGTCAAAGCGTTTCCATTCAAAGTAACGTCCATTTTCGTTGGAAACGGTCAAGTTGGCACCGCTATTGATATTGGTGTTTCCGGTTACAACTAATTTATCGCTGGCCGGAGTTTCGTTAATTTCAATAGCCGTGGTGCTACCGTTGGCTAAGTTCAAGTCACCGGTGATGGTCAAGGTGTCAATGCTGTTGCCCGGAGCGATTGTAGCACCGGATTCTACATTGACGGTACCGGTAATGTTACCGTTACCTTGCAACTTGGCACCACTCTTAATATTCATTGTGGTGGCGGTTAAAGCGCGGTTCGCGGCAAACGTACCGGCCATAATATCTGCTTGAGCAGCGCTGAAAGCATTGCTTTGAACATTCAATTTAGCACTACCATTTTGTATGAAATTACCTAAGGTGTTGATTTCATTCAAATCAGCATCTGTGGTATCGTTAAATTCAACTATCGTACCGGCCGCGCCGTTGACAACATTATTAATGTTGCCGGTGTTGCCGATTAACTTACCTTCATCTACATAGGTATCACCCTCGTAGGTGTTGGAAGCCATCGCAAAAGTCATCGTCCCTGCGCCTTCTTTATGGAAGTCAGCAGCGGAGTCAATCGTACCTTGTAAGGTCAAGTCGTTGGCATTGATGACTTTAATATCATCGGCGGTGGTGGCACCGAGTAAGTTGCTGGTCAAGGTGCCTGCATTGCCTACGGCTAAGTAACCGTTGTCGGCGAATGTGACATCCCCTGTACCGATATTTTCTTGACCGGCTACTAATAAACCGGCCGCATTACCAATTAAGGTACCGCCTTCATAATTGTTCTGAGCAGTTAAGATGGTATCGGCAGTGACTTGTACATCACCCGTACCATTAATCTTGCTGCTTCCGGTAGAAGCGGCGTTAAAGGCTAAGGTACCGCTATTGTTAATTTCGTTGGTTGCCACTAAGTTTTCGGCTGCACCGGTAATAGTGGAACCTTCGGCGTTGGTAATGTTGGTTTGGTCAATCAAGTGAGCAAGCGTTAAGTCCGCCGTAACGTTCGTGTCACCTGTACCGCTAATCGTATTTTGAGTAGTACCACCGGCCAAGTTGACTGTACCAGCGTTGCTTACAGCAGCGTTCAAATAATCAGCTTGGGAGTTAATGGTACCGGTTGCGGCGTTATCAATCTTGTTGGTAGCGGTAATAGTAGCACTGTTGTCAATTACACCGCTGTTGGTTACCAACGTAGCATTAATAGCACCGCTGTTTTCAAAGTTGGCACTGTTGGTGATACTGTCTTGCGTAATGGCTTGATCATTGATCAAATCACCATTGATATACATATCACCCGTACCGGTAATCGTATCGTACACCACACCACCGGCTACGTTTAAAGTACCGTCGTTGGCAACTGTACCTGCCAAGTTATCGGCAGTAGAGTTAAGGGTACCGCCGACTTCATTGGTAATACCATCGGTGGCGGAAATAACGGCTTCGTTATTTACGGTACCGGTTTTGTTGGTGAAGGTTTTTGCTGTAATATCAGCATTGTTAGTCAAAGTGCCGTCTGTATTGACAACATCTTTTTGCGTAATAGCGGCATTGTTGACTACGTCGTTTTTAAAGTTGGTGGTACCGGTTGCATTGGTAATGACGTTTTCGTTGGTACCGCCGGTTAAGTTCAATTCATTAGAGTTATCAATACCGTTGGCAAAGGCGAGCAAGTCCGCATCAGAGGTGAACTTCCCGTCATTGTCCAAGGAGGTTTGTTCAATATTACCTTGGTTGGTAATGACACCTGCCGCATCTACCTGTATATTACCTGTACCACTAATATCGTTGAGGTTGATGCCTTCACCTTGCAAGATCAATTTGCCGGTGCTGGCAATACCGTTCACAGTTGTCACATCATCAATGTCTTCAATGGTGAACTCACCTAAAGTGGCAATGTTAATGGTATCTTGGTTAATGGTTTTGCCGGTAGCATGAGCGTGTGTTACATCTCCGGTTACATTCAAGGTACCGGTGGTGCCTTGAATCTTATTGGTGTTGGTACCGGATTGCATTTCCAAGACACCTGCGTTATCGATGGCAGTGTTCAAGGTGACGTCATCCATATCGGTTGCCACAAAGGTAGCACCGTTGGCAATCGTCATTTTTTCCTGAGTCACTACTTCCGTATTGGTCGTAGAACCTTGGATATACAAGTTACCTGTACCGGTAATTTTGTTGTCGTTATCACCATCGGTAATGTAATAATCACCGTTGTTGGTAATATCACCATCTACGCCGGTTCCATCTGTAATGAAAGATGCATTCGCAACGTTGGTTACATCACCGGTAATTAAACCGGCATTATTGGTAAATACACCGCTGTTGGTAACATCGGCCAAGATATGAGCACCGTCGTTGGTAAAGTCACCATTGGCGGTTACCTTTAAGCCACCGTCTTGGTCAATGATAGCTTTATTGATTACTTCTCCGCTGACAGTTACAATGCCTGTACCGCTAATCGCGTTGGTGTTCGTACCGCCGGTTAATTCTAAACCGCTAGTCGTACTACTACCTACATTGTTGGTAATACCATTGGCAGAGGTCAGTAAGTCAGCATTCGTCTTTAAAGTACCGTTCGTAATGGTAATATTGTCTTGGCTGATAGAAGCGCTGTTGGTAATTGTTTTACCGGAATTGTTAATGGTTAAAGAACCGGTTCCGGTAATAACGTTACCGTTTGCTTCACCGCCGTTCCAGATTAAATCTCCGTCGTTGGCAACGGCCGCGCTGATGCTTTCGCTATTGCTGGTTAAAGAAGCATTGGAGGCAATGTTAACGAGGCTTTGTTCAATAGAAGCACCAGCTTGTACTTCGGTATCGCCCAAGATGTTTAAGGTACCCGTACCGGAAATTTTACCGTTGTGAGAACCGTCTTTGACGATATCAGCATCAACTAAGTCTGTGGTACCGCGGTTGTCCAATTTGGCAAGCACATCTGTGGCTGTACCATAGTGGGCACCGGTATTGACGGTAATTTCGCTTTCAATATCGGCCATGTTTTGTACGGTACCGTCAATATACACCATACCAGCACCGGAGATTGCATTTGAGTTATCCCCGCTGGTGAAGGAAATAGCATCGGTCGTGGCGGTCAATGTAATGCCGCCGGTAGTGGTCAAGGCATCGGCCGCGGTGGTCAATTTACCGCCGTTTACGGTAATGGTAGCTTGCTCAATGGTAGATTGGTTGCTCACATCACCGCCGATGGTCATAGAACCCGTTCCGCCAATGGCGTTGGTGTTGGTACCGCCGGTTAAGGTTAAACCGCTGGCCACATTGTTGGTAATACCATTAGCAGAGGCTAGCAAATCTGCATTGGAAGATAAGGCACCTGCTGTAATGGTAATATTGCTTTGGCTAATCGCCGCATTGTTGGCAATCGTACCGCCGGTGATATTTAATTTACCATCTCCGGTTACGGCGTTATTATTGGATGTACCGCCGTTCCAGGTCATGGTACCTTGGTTTTCAATCGCCGCGGTTACCGTGTTGGCAGAGGTAGTGAAATTGCCAGCATTGCCCACGACGACTTTGTCTTGTGTAATGGTACCGCTGTTGGAAGTAGTACCCAAGATATTCGTCGTACCGGTACCGGTAATGGCAATACCGTTATCGCCGTTTGTAATATTATAAGTACCACTGTTGGCTAAAGCACCGTTAATGTTGCCACCCAAAGAAGTTAAGGTGCCTGTATTGTTAATAGCCGCAGTAATCAAAGCATTGTTGGTTAAATTGGCGCTGTTGGTTACAGCATATTGGGTAATAGCGGCTTCGTTGGTAGCATCACCCGTAAAGTTGGTGGTACCCAATGCATTGGAGATTACGCTATTGTTGGTTCCACCGGTGACATTATAGATACCGGCGTTGGCAATCGCCCCACCCATTAAGTCTGCATTAGAGGTTAAAGTACCTGCACCGCTAATGCTCACATCTTGACCAATGTTGGCTTCGTTGGCCACCGTACCGTCGATTACGGTCGTACCGCCGCCGGTAATGGCATTGGTATTGGTGCCCGCGGTGAAGGTTAAACCTTCTGCCACATTATTGGTAATACCCGAGGTGGTGGCCAGTAAATCAGCCTTGCTGGCTAATTTACCGTTTCCGCTAATTTCAATAGCGCCTTGGGTAATCGTGTTAGTATTGATAATATCACTGTCGCCGGTGATTTCCAATTTACCGGTACCGGTGATAACATTTTGATTAGCCGTACCGGCGTTGAAAGTTAATGTACCGGCGTTGTCAATCGCAGCGATTACATTGCTAGAAGAGGTAGTTAACGAACCGGAAGTGGCAATATTCAAATAATTTTGTTGAATAGAACCATTGCCTGTGTTTTCAACATCACCTAAAATATTGGTGGTACCGGTTCCGTAAATAACATTAGCATTATCACCATCGGTAATATTATAAGTACCGGTGTTGGTAATCTGACCATTATTGGTAATGGTAATCAAGTCTGCCGCAGAGGTTAAAGTACCACTGTTGACTACATCAGTTGCAGTAATCGCAGCGTTGTTGGTTAAGTTAGCACTGTTGGTTACTGTAGTTTGGGCAATAGTGGCATTGTTTGTAGCATCACCGGTAAAGTTGGTAGTACCGTCGCCGGTAATAGCATTGGTAGCGGCTAAGGTACCGCCGGTAATGTTGAAGTCACCTGCGGTGTTAGCAATACCATTTGTAGCAGCAATCAAATCTGCATTGGTATTAAAGGTACCATTGTTGGTCAACACATTGGTCAAGGTAATATGACCGGTGTTGTCAAAAGTACCATTGTTGATTAAAGTTTTTTGAGCAATGGTGCCGCTGTTGGAAGAAATACCGGTACCGCTTGTTGTTATAGTACCTGCGCCGGCAATTTCATTGGTATTTTTAAAGTTGTCGGCAATTACAGCACCTTCGTTCGTAAATACACCGCTGTTGGTTACGGTGCCTTGTTCAATGATGGCACCTGCGGCGTTGGTTACATAGCCGGTCATATCTACGCGGCCGTCACCAGTAACTTTGCTGGTATTGGTCCCGCCGGTGTAATTAATGGTTCCGGCATTGACGATACCATCTGTGGTATCTGTAGCTTTGAAGTCATCGGCGTTGGTGGTTACCACTGCACCGTTAGCTACATTAATATTTTTTTGATTGATAGAACCGTTGTTGGTTAAATCTTTTTCAATATCTGTGACACCTGCACCCGTTACATTAACAGATAAAGTGCCTTTTTCATTTAAAATTAATTGTCCTGCGTTGGCTACATCACCGCCCAAGTTATCAGGGTCGGTGTACAACTTAGCAGTGTCCTCGTTGGTAATGGCAGCGAGCAAGAAACCGTTGTTGGTTAATGTGCCACCTGCTTTATTTAAGATAGAGGTTTGGGTAATGTCGGCATTGTTGGTTACGGTGTTAGAGAATACGGTAGCACCGGTGCCGTTCACTTCGTTAGAGTTGATACCGCCGGTTAAGTTCAATGTACCTTCGTTAAAGATTTCAGTAACGGTGGATAAAGTGTTGGCATTGGCGGTAAGGGTAGAATTGGAATTGACTTGAATGGTGTCTTGAGAAATCAAACCATTCGTTGCATCTACTACTACTTCTCCGGGGGCAACCACTTGGGTTAAACCATTATTGCCGGTGATGGCTACATCCAAAGTACCGGCTTGACTTAATCTAACAGTACCGGCATTGTCCACGGCTCCGTCCAAGTTGTCCGGATCGGTCACTAAGGAAGATCCGGCATCTACTGTGGTAGCCGCCGCGAGCAAACCAAAGTTATCCATGGTAGCATTGTTGGTGATGGTTAGGCTATCTTGTGTAATATCATACAGGTTGTTTAAGTCCGCCGTAATGGTGGTATCACCGGTACCGGTGATATCGCCTTGGAGAGTACCGCCGGCTAAATTAAGCGCGCCGTTATTGGCTATGTCACCAACTAAGTTTTCAGCAACAGAATTGATTGTACCTGCATTGGTAATAGCGGCTGTAATGTCGGCGCTGTTATCAAGGGTAACGCCGCTGTTAACGGTTACAGTTCCTTGGGTAATAGCATAGCCGTTGGTTAAGTTCGCCGTGATGGTGGTATTACTGTTGGTGCCACCGGTAATGGTGTTTCGCACCGTACCGCCGGCTAAGTTCAGTTGGCTATTGTTAGTAACTGCACCGTTTAAGTTATTGGCAGTAGAAGTTAATGTCCCTTCGTTGGTAATCGTAGTGGCAGTAATAAGAGCATTGTTGGTCAAAGTAGCACTATTGGAAACAGTGTTTTGGGTAATAGCATTGGCATTAGTAGTAGTGGTACCGCCAAAAACAAAATTACCGCCTCCTGTTATTGTACCGTTAGATAAGCTGCTTCCCGTATAAGTCATGGTACCGGCGTTGACGACGCTACCTGACAACGTGTTAGCTACGGTAAATTCAGTTACACCACCGCCGATATTAAACAGCGGGTTGGAAGTAGTCTGATTCAAGGAATAACCTGTGATGATATTCCCATTATAATTAACAGCAATTGTGCTATCCGCATCTAATGCTGTCGTTACATTGTAACTTTTTCCGGGGGTGATGGTTTGAATATATGTTCTCAAATCATCCCAGTCGGATACGTCCGTCGCGGCAAACACAAAACCGGTTTGCTGCATCATGAACGCACAAATCACTGTAACGGAAAGTATTTTTTTCATTACCTTCGTTAAGGACATTTAGTTGCTCTCCTTTATAATTTTTTGATTTTAATATGACACAGAACCCCAAACGAACGTTTGTGGTTCAAACTAACTGTTACATTTTATCAATATATTTGCGCGAAATGCAAGCATTTTTTTCTCGTCGATAAAAATGCTTTAAAAAGGCCTTGATGTTTTGTCAGAAAATATATTTTTTACAATTTCTCGTCGAGAAAATGCTTTTTTATATTATCCATCCATGCACGGTATAGTGGAGCACTCTTATGATTTTCAAATTTTTCTCTGCTCGTCATCCCGCAATGTCGTAATGCGGGGTATAATGTTGTTACGCTATACCCCGCACAAAAACTCTGCGGGGTGACAACAAAAGAAGCACACAAAGCAACTATAAATTCGTAACATAATTTCTGCCGTTCATCTATAAGCGGTATAGTAGAAGATTATATGATTTTTCAAAACCGCTTTTAGTTGGCGGGATTAGTTGCCCGTATAGGCGTGGCGGAGTCACGTCAAGGGCAAGAGACCGCCAAATAAACAGGTTTTGGAAAATTGTTTATCAGTAACACGCAAACGAGGGGTGGTATCTTTATGTACCACCCCTCGTGCGTGCTGACTAAAAATTGCATCAGTCGTTATAAAATGGAAAAGGCTTTAATGAGACCGACATCGATCTACTCTCTCAGCACCGAATTGGGTGCCAATACCATCGACCCTGATAAGCTTAACTGCCGTGTTCGGAATGGGAACGGGTGTTGCCTTATCGGAAATAATATCAGTCTCATTAAAGCCTTTTTGGTTAAAAGATCAAATCTGTTTACAAAGAAGTTATCATCGGACGGGAACAACAACTCCTTTGCAACCGGTTGGAATCCTTCTCGCTGCTTACTAGGCAGGTCATCAACTTACTTCCAACCCTTTTTTATATTATATCAAATAACTTTAGAAAAGCGCAAGTGTTTACACTTACCAGTCTAGGATTAAAGAATACGGCCAAGCCTCACGACCTATTAGTACAGATTAGCTGAACACATTACTGTGCTTACACACTCTGCCTATCAACCCGGTAGTCTTCCGGGGGTCTTCTGGGTAGTTAATCTACCAGGGAAACCTTATCTTGAGGCGGGTTTCA